>JALOOK010000519.1 GCA_025454445.1 Oscillatoria sp. Prado101
GAGGGGAATCTGCGCCGCTGCACCCTTGGCGTTTGGGGCTGTGCGCGAGCTGTAAAAATCTTATATAGCAATAAACAGTCAGTGCGCGGACATGGGCCAGAACGCATGCCAGAACGCATGCCAGAACGCATGCATGGTATTGGGTATTGCTCTCAGTCTTGCCCATGCGCATCAGCCCCATGCGCATCAGCCCCATGCGCATGCAGCGGACAAATGTCCGTTCCCCATAATGACTGCTGCGATAACACAATAAAAATTTAAGAAAATATTTTTAAGAGCAGAGAAGCCCGACGTGATATTCTATCTAATAGCCTAAATAACCAAGGTAATTTTGCAAGATGGCTGAAACCGCTTCTGCCCCACTGACGGGGAAAGCGCTGCTTCAAAAGGTAAAAGAGCTCTCCAGCTTACCCCGGAGAGAAACCGCAAAGCGCTGCGGCTACTACACGGTCGCAAAAAATAGTCAAGTCCGCGTCAATCTCACAGATTTCTATGACGCCTTGCTGGCGGCGCGGGGGATTCCCCTCAGCCCCGAATCGGCCAAAGACGGTCGGGGTCGAGAAGCGACCTATCGGGTAACTGTCCACAAGAACGGTCAAATTGTCATCGGTTCAACCTACACGGAAGCGATGGGATTAAAGCCCGGCGATGAATTTGAAATTAAGCTGGGCTACAAGCACATCCACCTGATCTACTTGGGAAGCACCAAAAACCTAAACCGTGGGGGTGCGCTAGACGAGGAAGAGGAATTCGAGGAGGAAGAGAATCTGATGGACGAGGATGAGCGTATGGAGGACTAGCCTGCTGTTGAGCGCCGTGGGAATTCTTCGCCCGCTGCCCAATCGGGACGGGTTTATTGAGCCTGTCTGTTGGGGGCATTGCGTATCCGCACCCCCAACCCTATTCCGTCGCACCGGCACCTGCGCAATCTCACGAAATCCTCTGTGATGCTGATGGCTTACTTCGAGCAGGTCCCCAGTCTGCAATGGCTGGCGCAGACACCCGCTTTTGTTAAGGTGATTGCTTTTTTCCTCACCTGGGGGGTTTTGTGGCTGCCAATTGCCATTCCCATAGCTATTGCTGTGAAGTGGCAGCCCCGGAAGCCCCTGCCGGCGGGTCAAAAGCTGGCTTTCCTGGCTTCCCTTTACCCGATCGCCCCAATGCTTGTCTGGGGTTTCGCCGGCACAGAAAACCTGCCCCTTTCGCATTACGGCTTAATTTGGCACCCCGATGTCTTAGTTTCCCTGGGGCGGGGCACAGGCTTGGGGATTGTCAGCTTGGCTGTTATGTTTGGCCTGTTTTTGCGTCTGGGCTGGATAAACTGGCTGCCGGTTTCCGCCAACACACCGCTGGCGTCTGTGTTGCTGCCCACCTTGCTAGTGGGGCTGTGGGTTGGCGCTACTGAGGAGTTAATTTTTCGCGGCTTCCTATTTTCTGAGCTCCTGCACGATTGCCCAGTCTGGGTGGCGGCGGCAATTTCTAGCTTAATTTTTGCCCTTCTCCACTTGGTTTGGGATCTGCGAGACACTCTGCCCCAACTGCCCGGACTCTGGCTGATGGGGATGGTGCTGGTGCTGGCGCGGGCGGTGGATGGCGGCAGTCTGGGTTTAGCCATAGGGCTTCATGCCGGCTGGATTTGGGGCATCGCTAGCCTTGATACTGCCGGTGCGATTGCCTACACCGGCACTGCCCCGGAATGGCTGACTGGTGTGGGGGGCAAACCCCTTGCCGGTGCTGCGGGCACTCTGCTGTTACTCGCTACCGGCGCTTTGCTGTGGGTTTTGGGGTTTGGATTCCGTTTGTGAGGACTGAAGTCCTAACTATAATCTAGGGAGGACTAAAGTCCTGACTGCTTTCCCTGCCGCTCCCTGTTCCGGCCAGGTGATAAATTTTACGGTTTACGGTTAAATGATTTTCACAAAAGCCCGAGTTTTGCCCTGTTTTGTATATATGCTTTCTTCCGGATGTTAGAAAATTTGCTTATAACAGGCCCTGACTTTGGCCATTTCCATGTCCGAAGCATGCCGGTGATGCCGATTTGGAAAAGATCCGGTGGGGCTTACAGTTTAATTATGAAAATTATTTGTAATAATAAACTGCGAATACGCGCATTTTCGCAAATAAAGCAAGGATAGTATTCAACAGTTTATTTTTACTCTTTTGTGACTGTGAGCAGGGTGATGGGATTGAGGGGGGAAAAGCGGGTGAGGGAACCGACCGGCACGGAACGGGACAGCTGCACTTGCAGGAGCCGGTAATTCCAGCCGCCCTCGCGCCGCGCCCGCTCGCCGGCCCAGATCAGGGCGTCGTTGAGGTTTTCTACCGTCGCCAATGCCAGTACGATTGAGCCGCCAGGGCTGAGCAGTCCGCCGCAAACGCCCAAAATCTGGCGCAACTGCCCGCCGCTGCCGCCAATTACAATCCGATCTGGTGCCGGTAAGCGATACAAAATCTCTGGGGCACTGCCGTAAATAGAGATGACGTTGGGGACTTGCAGACGCCGGCAGTTCTGCTCTATTAACAGGGTGCCGGCAGCTGTTTTTTCAATGGCATACACCCTGGAAGTGGGGCACAGGCGGGCCATTTCAATGGAAACTGAACCCGTACCGGCTCCCACATCCCAAATGGTTTGGCCCGGTGCCAGCCCCAGCTCTCCCAGCAGCAGGGTGCGGATTTCCCGCTTGGTCATCAGTCCAGGCCGGTCGCTAAAACTGAGAAATGTCCGGTCGGGCAATCCCAGGAGCGGCAGCTTTGACAAATCTATCTTCTTGTGATATAATTCTTCAGTGCGTCGCAGGAGAACGACGACATTGAGAGGTTCAAAGGTCTGCTGTTCGAGTTTGGGGAGATCGCCTGCTTCGAGTGCCGGCCAAGACTGAACCCGCTCGTCCGCGCCGCCGAGATTTTCACACACCCACAGGTCATAGCTGTAGGGCAAATCCAGGGACAGCAGGAGGCGGGCGATAGCAGCCGGTGTGTGATTGCTATCGGTGAGTACAGCAAGTTTATCCGCGCCAGAGCGGAGGGCGTCGAGCAACTCACCGGCAGAGCGCCCGTGAGCGCTGATGGCGCGGGCGTCGTGCCAGCTAACTTTGATCCGGTTGAACGCCAGCTGCACAGAACTCAGGTGGGGGTGAAAGGTTAGCTGTTCTGGGGGCAGTGCGGCGAGTAGCAGGCGTCCAAAGCCAAAAAATAGGGGGTCGCCGGAGACTAAAATTACAATGCTGCCGCCGCCGGCAAGGGAGTTGCGAATGGCGGCAATCGCTTCTGTCAAATCGCCTAAAATTTGGCGTTGGGCTGGATGGTCTGGGAAATAGCCGAGGTGACGCTCGCTCCCCACCAGCAGCGTGGCGCTCTCTACCAGTTTTAGCACCGGCACTGGCAGCCCCTCTGCCCCATCTAAGCCAATTCCAACAACGTGTGCGGTCATTCAATAAGTGCTGATTTTTAAGTTTTTAAGTTTTAATTTTTAATTGCTAACTTAGAAACCGGGTTTCTTGGGAGAAACCCGGTTTTTCCCCCCGTGAGGGATGCCAGAAACCGGGTTTCTTGGGAGAAACCCGGTTTCTTAGCCC
>JALOOK010000093.1 GCA_025454445.1 Oscillatoria sp. Prado101
CTGATATTTCCTCCCGGATAGGAGTTAAGGGTAAAAGAGAGAAGGAAGCTTCGTGACCTGGTGCCAGTGGCCAGAACATTAGAAGAAAAGCCGGACACTTCCACCGACTCCCTGGCGCGAATTGTCAAATTGCCTCCAGGTCCCCCAGCTGTAGACAGCAAACTCTGGCCAATAAAAAGGCCGTTACCGGAGGAAATTCCCCCACCATCGGAGATAATCAGCCGCCCCGTGTCAATGGTGATCTCCCCCGCCTTCCCCGTACCGTATAAAGCCGCGGTGGTGATCACGGTGGGCACTGCGCTGCCGGCAGGGGTTCCGAACACTTCTACTGTTTCAGTTGCTCTGATGGCGATATTTCCCGATGCGCCGTCACCCAAGGTAAGAGCGCTAATAGCAGCCCCATCTCGCACCGTCACCCGTCCCGCCTCAATGGTAATGTCCCCGGCAGAACCGGCACTCCCCGGCACTGTGCTGTTGGTGATCGAAGAACCGGCCAACTCCACCGTACCGGCACGCAGTGTCATATTTCCCCCCTTTGCCCCACCCAAGGTGCTGGCAGTAGCCACGACTCCATCGCGCAACAGCAACAAGCGTCCAGCATCAATGGTGACCTCCCCCGCTGGCGCACTGCCTGTCGTCCCAGCGATCAGAGTAAAATTCGGATTAAAGGGGTTGCCTGTTCCAGTTGTCACATATTCACTCAATATCTGTTGATACTTCTCAAATCCATTGCCGCTCATTTCCACTGAATCTGTGGCGTGAATGTTGAGAGATCCCCCCGCACCACTGCCCAGCGTCAGAGTGGAAATCTGCGATCCCTCCCCCACTCGTAAGGAATTGGTGCTGATGTCTATGCCCCTGCCGTCAATATTGCCAAGCGTCAGAGCCAAAAGTCGCGAGTTGCTAAGGGCGACGTTTCCGCCCCTGATTTCTATTCTGCCGCTGCCCTGTCCGCTAGTATTGATTTTGGCACCGGCTTCCAGTTGAATGTTGCCGAAATTCTCCATATTTTCATAGTTTGGGCTCAACCCCACCGGCGCTGGCGTCAGGCTGACTAAACCCGGACTGGCGACACTGCCGAGGTGAATTTCTCCCCCACTTGCAGTTAAATTTCCACCCGCCAGCTGAATCTCCCCACCGATTAGTGCTAAACTTTGACCGGGTTTCACTTCTAAACCGGCATTGGCAAACAAGAGGGTAATTTCCGGGTAAAGCTGTGGGAAAGGGAGTTGACCGGCGGGTAAACTCGCTCCTGCTGCCCTCGATTGATTGACAATTTTACCCGGATTTTCCCCAAATTGCAAGCCTACCGGCACATTAACCCTCAGCAGCGGCGGCGCTGCCGGATTGGTGGCGCTGAAATGGCTGCCATCTGCAAATTTAATGCTGCTTGCGGTGCTGCCCACAAATGAGCCGCCGATATTTAACTGCGCCTTGGGGCCAAAAATGATGCCTGCCGGATTGATCAAGAACAGGTTAGCGGTTCCATTGGCCCGAATTAACCCGTCAATGTTGGAGATTTTGCCCCCCGTTACGCGGGTGAGGATGTTGCTAATGTCGGCGGCGCTGTTGAAAAATGCCTCGGTGCCGGTGGGAATGGAAAATTCCTGGAAACTGTGGAATAAATTGCCACCGGCTCTTGTTCCCCCTTCAATGCGAAGCGTGCTGCCATCCGGCGTTACGGTTGAATGCAAGGGCAGGGTTGCATCTGGGATAATTTGGGCACCCGCCGAGCCATTTGCCAGGTTAAAACAGCCCATCACTGTTAAAAACAGCCCAATTTTTGTCCAGCCTTGCCTTTTCTGGCAGGGGTGTGACCTGGCGGCGTGACCGAATGAGCTAGATTGCTTTGCCATCTGGTAAAAATAACTTATCATTCTGAGCTTGATGCCTATTGTATCCTGTTTGCGTCTGTGCGGCGGTATTCTCCCACGACTTCAAGCCAGAAATCGGTTTTGTTGGGTGGCCCAACTTAAATAACCCAAGTTGCTACTTACCAGTGAGTCAGGTGAGATCCCCCCTAGCCCCCCGTCAACAAAAAAAATTCCTCTGGCTCCCCCCTTTTTAAGGGGGGCAGGGGGGGATCAAAAGGGGGGTACATGCTCTTGCGCCCCCTTTTTAAGGGGGGGAAAGGGGGGATATAGATGCTAGGGCTTGCCAGTAGCAACTTGGGGTAAATATGAGTTGACACTGCCAAAGAAACCCGGTTTCTCTCTCCCTGAATAAACCAGAAACAGGGTTTCTTAGAAACCCGGTTTCTCACACCCTGAATAAGCCCGGTAAGCAGCAGGTGGCAAGGTGCCTCACCCCTGAGGGGATAGCGCCCTCTTGCCCTTCCCCACAGGTTATGTCGTAATCAGAAATATACCCGTGGGTGGTTGAGATATAAAACTTCTGCCCTCCCACAGGTGAAAATCAGGGTGCGTCGCCGATAGTCTGAATCATTTGCCATTACCGGCAATCCCGCCGGTACAGATGCTGAACTTCTCTGATGGTGGTTTTAACACCGGAAACGCCCTCCAGCTTCCCACTGGAGGGCCTTGTATTTGTAGCGGAAGATACAATTATTGCCGCCGGCAGCCCCGGGCGGATAAACTGTTCTCAGCATATCTGTCCGCCATTGCTTTCGACTGTCAGGCAGGTGTAATCATGCAATCGGGTTCAAAAGCATTGTCCGCTCTCTCGTTCCCAGGCAGAGCCTGGGAACGCGATCGGTCGGCTCTGCCTCCATTCAAGGAAAAAGCAGGTTAAAAGCCTAACAGCTTAATTATGCAATCGGGTTCAAAAGTATTGTCCGCTTTGATGGGGGTTTGTGTCGGCGACGCCTTGGGGGTGCCGGTGGAATTTTACCGCCGCGCCGAAAGGATAAAATCGCCCGTTAGGGGGATGACAGGCTATGGCACATACAGCCAGCCCCCGGGAACTTGGTCAGACGACAGTTCCCTTACCCTTTGTTTAGCCTAATCTCTGTGTGTCGGCTTTTCTCTAGAGGGGATCGCCGAATCGTTTTGCCGGTGGTTCCGCGAAGCTTACTGGACTCCCCACGGTGAAGTATTTGACATTGGCAATGCCACCCGCGAAGCCCTTTACCTCCTGGAACGGGGCGTCCCACCCCTGGAAGCCGGTGGCAAAGCGCGAACACAGTAATGGCAATGGCTCCCTGATGCGAATTTTGCCGGTGGTCTTCTATCACAAAACACTCGAATTGTCAAACTTAATTCAGCGGACACACCAAGTTTCTCGCATCACTCACGCCCACCCCCGCTCGCAAATGGCCTGCGGCATTTATATCAGCATCGCCGCTTGTCTGTTGGAAGGCTTAGCGCCCAAACAGGCTTATCTCGAAGGCGGACAAAATGTTCGATAAATTTACTCCCAGCCCCCTTACGCATCAGAAATGGCTAATTTTAAAAGAATATTTAGCGACAAGTTAGACGAGTTGCCGGAGAAAGAAATTCAGTCAGATGGCTATGTTATCTCTACCCTATAAGCATCCATTTGGTGCTTGTTAAATAGCTCATCTTATGCTGAAGCAGTGCTAAAAGCCGTGAATTTGGGCGGCGATACAGACACCACCGGCGCAGTCACCGGCGGGCTGGCAGGAATTTTCTATGGATTTGACAGCATCCCTCAAGAATGGGTAGCCCAAATTGCAAGAATTGATGATATCATCGCTCTGTCAGGCCGCCCCGACGCTGCGCTCCACAGCAGCTGACCGAGGCACAGGGGCGATCGGGAGCGATCTGGGGGCTTTTCGCAGGGGTTTACCTCTGATATCATCTCCGGTAGTGCCACCGCAATTCCCCTCTGGACAGGGAACTATCTGTGGGCTAGCCAACGCGGCTGCGCAGGGGACATGTCCCGCCCCGCCCCCGCGCCCTGTGGGACAAATCAGCCAGTCTGCTGAGCTATAGCCCGAGATTAATGCCTACTCCAGAGATTTCGCGCTTAGATTGAAAATAAATTTTCGTTTAACCCCTTGTATAGAGCCGCTAAAATATGCCATACTTGTTACATCCAGATTGAGAAGACAATTATCGCAATCGCACTTTATCTCAGGAGACATCCAGTAGGTTTACGGAGAGGAATTTAAAGTTTTGGTAAAGCTAGTAGTTTTGCAGATACTGAAATCCGACGGCGAAAGCAATCATTGATTGTAAGACCATCAAATAATTCACTGAAAACGACTGCTAGTTGGGGAGACTAGCCCTCTCCACCGCGCATCTGACGGTTTATACGGTGCCTGAAGCTCCCTTGCCTTTCTGGGTGTCTAAGCGCGTCTACTGCATCTTTATGGAGGGAATACCTTTATGTCTGCATCTGCCGTAATGAAAAAGTTTTCTACGCTCCTGACTGGAGCCGCAGTTATCGCAGCTGGAGCGACTTTGGCCAGCGCACCCGCCGCCAATGCCGCGCTTTTTGCGGTGGGCGACACGGGAAGGTGGGGCGGAGGGGGGGCGAACACCATATCTAATCTGGGCTTCAACATGGTGAGCCTTCCTAACAACCCCTCTGTCCCTGGAGGGTTCACTTCCGTCAACAAAATCTCGTCGCCGTCCAACACCTTGAGCTTCAGCAACACAGTTTACAAAGCTTACGTTGGCACTGACTGGGCAAAATTGGCCTCCTCGCGCCTCACCACCGGCAGCCCGGTGTACTTTAACGGAGGCGCTAACAGTACGACGATCTCCTTGGCTAACGCTGTCGCAGCCTTAGATTTGGTCGTAGAGACGAACTCCCTGGCACCGATTGTGTTTAATATTGCCGTAACAGCCTTCGGCGGCGTCACCCAGACGCTGACTCAGGGCGTGCAAGGTGATGTGGGCGGCAAGTATTTTGGGTTCTACACCACCGGTACAGACCGGATCTCTTCTATCACGATCACCGCTCCCTCTGGAGCTGAGGGTTTTGCTATGGGTGAGTTCCGCGTCGGCGACGCTCAAGCTCAAGCTCAAGCTGTTCCCGAACCGACTACAGTTATGGGCGCAGTGGTGTTTGGCTCTTTTCTTGCCGGTGCCAAGCTCAAGCGCAAACAGCAGCAGAAAGACAAGGCTGCTACCCCCAACTGAATTCAGTCCCATGCGTGGGATCAGCATCACTGCTCCTCCTGCAGTAGGATGCGTTACCCCCCTGCAAAAGCGAAGAAACCTGGTTTCTCCCAGAAACCAGGTTTCTTTATGTTTCTTTAAGCAGTAGGGTGCGTTCCATGAGCTGCTGCACCTGTGGGGAGATCGAGATTCAGGAACGCACCCTACAGTCTGGGCAATGGGCATGGGGCAATGGGCAATGGGCATGGGGCAATGGGCATGGGGCATGGGGCATGGGGCATGGGGCAGGGAAACGAGGCGAATCCGCTTATTGGGGAAAGGGAGGCGGAGCCTAAGCGAGCAGCGTTCCCCGCCGGAGCGGGGGAACGAGGGTAAACGAGGGTAAGCGGTGCGGTCGTGCACCGGCACTGGCCCTGTACCGGGCCCGCTTGCGGGAGGCGGGGGGCAAAAAAGTTCTCGGCGAACCCGTTCAGTGGTAATCTGAAAAATTGTAACGCTCCGTAAAACTATCCCAGCGTACAAGGCGCGAGCATGGTCACCACCGCAGAAAAGACAAACGTAGGGTATCTCACCCAAATCATTGGCCCGGTCGTAGACGTTAAGTTTCCGGGCGGCAAGATGCCACAGATTTATAACGCCCTGACCATCACCGGCAAAAACGAAGCAGGTCAGGACGTGGCCGTCACCTGTGAAGTGCAGCAGCTGCTCGGCGACAACCAAGTCCGCGCCGTCTCCATGAGCACCACCGACGGGCTCGTGCGGGGCATGGAAGTCGTCGATACCGGCGCACCGATCCGCGTGCCCGTGGGCCCTGCCACCCTGGGCCGGATTTTCAACGTCATCGGCGAACCCGTGGACAACCAAGGGCCGGTGAACACCTCGGAATTCTCCGCCATCCACCGGTCAGCCCCCGCCTTCACCGAGCTGGAAACCAAGCCTTCCGTGTTTGAAACCGGCATCAAAGTCGTAGACTTGCTCGCTCCCTACCGGCGCGGCGGCAAAATCGGCCTGTTCGGCGGTGCCGGTGTGGGCAAAACCGTGATCATCCAAGAACTGATCAACAACATCGCCAAAGCGCACGGCGGCGTGTCCGTGTTTGGCGGTGTGGGCGAGCGCACTCGTGAGGGCAATGACCTCTACAACGAATTTAAAGAATCCGGGGTGATTAACGAAAAAAACCTCGGCGAGTCCAAAGTGGCCCTGGTCTACGGTCAGATGAACGAACCGCCCGGAGCCCGGATGCGCGTCGGTCTGTCTGCTTTGACGATGGCTGAATACTTCCGCGACGTCAACAAGCAAGACGTGCTGCTGTTCATCGACAACATCTTCCGCTTCGTGCAAGCCGGTTCGGAAGTGTCCGCACTCCTGGGACGGATGCCCTCCGCCGTGGGATACCAGCCCACCCTGGGCACAGAAATGGGTGAGCTGCAAGAGCGGATCACCTCCACCACCGAAGGTTCAATTACCTCAATTCAAGCCGTTTACGTCCCAGCAGACGACTTGACCGACCCCGCACCGGCCACCACCTTCGCCCACTTGGACGCCACCACCGTGCTGTCTCGGGGCTTGGCATCCAAGGGCATTTACCCAGCAGTTGACCCGCTAGATTCCACCTCCACCATGCTGCAGCCGAACGTTGTCGGCGAAGAGCACTACAGCACCGCTCGCGCCGTGCAAGCCACCCTGCAGCGCTACAAAGAACTGCAAGACATCATCGCCATCTTGGGCTTGGACGAACTGTCTGAAGACGACCGGCTGACAGTGGCCCGGGCTCGCAAGATTGAGCGGTTCTTGTCCCAGCCGTTCTTCGTGGCGGAAGTGTTCACCGGCTCTCCCGGCAAGTATGTGACGCTGGAAAAGACCATCAAGGGATTCCAGAAGATTCTGTCTGGCGAACTGGATGCCCTGCCCGAACAGGCATTCTACATGGTGGGCGACATTGACGAGGCGATTGCCAAAGCCGAAAAACTGAAAGCCGCCGGTAAGTAATCACAGGGTATAGGGCAGTGGGCGATCGGGCATTGGGCATTATCGCACGATCGCATTGGGCACGCTCGCATGATCGCATTGGGTATTTTCTTGATTGCCGTGCGCCATGCCCCATGCGCTATGCGCCATGCCCCATGCGCCATACCCCATGCACCATTCCCCAATTAGCAACAGACAGCTGAGATATGACATTAACAGTTCGCGTAATTGCCCCAGACAAAACAGTTTGGGATGGATCTGCCGAAGAGGTGATTTTGCCGAGCACGACCGGACAGCTGGGTATCCTGTCCGGACACGCCCCACTGCTCACTGCTCTCGACACCGGCGTCATGCGAGTCCGCCCCGAAAAAGAGTGGCTGGCGATTGCCCTGATGGGCGGTTTTGCCGAAGTTGAAGACAACGAAGTGATCATTTTGGTCAACGGTGCCGAGCGCGGCGACAAAATCGATCTGGAAAAGGCTCGCGCCGCCTACAGCGAAGCCCAAACCCGCCTGGAAAAAGCTCAGCAGGGCGAAAACAAGCAAGAGCAAATTCAGGCCACGCAAGCCTTGAAGCGGGCCCGCTCCCGCTTTCAGGCTGCCGGCGGCATGGTGCAAGTCTAAAGTTATTTTGGATGCAAGGATTGGCGATTTTGGATTAAATCCCAATCCCCAAATCCCCCAATCCCGGCATCTCAAATCCCCCAAATCCCAAATCCCCTAAACTCCCACTTCTGACAGCAGGGGCTGCATCGCTTCCCAGGTGAGTCCTTGCTGAAGATAGCGGGGGTTAGCCGGATTGTATGGCCCTTGGGCCCGGTCTATGGCGATAATTGTGGCGTCCGCCGGCAGCACCGGCACATCTGGGTCAAAAGCAGTAGGGCGCATTAAGGAACTGGAATAACCTTTAAAAATCAGAATTGTATCCAGTTCGCCGGCAATTTCAGCGCTGACGACCAGCACTTCCTGAGGGCGCTTGCCGGTGTATTTTTCCAGACGCTGTCCGGGAGAATTATTCATAGCTGTCAGCCTTTTAGTACCTGAATAATATTAATATCGATTCCGCCTGTTAGAGTCTGTTTATATAGCGGTTCTCAGTTGGATGAACTGCGTCTCAGAAACCCGGTTTCTTTAAGAAACCGGGTTTCTGAATACCTCACTACTATGAGAGACGCTGTAAAGGAATTGTTAAAGCTGGCAGGGGGAAATAAACCGGATTTCTTGTGTTGGGGTTGCTGATATCTAATTTCAGGCATCCTGTAGGGGCGGCCCCCCGTGGCCGCCCCCGTGGCCGCCCCCCGGTTACCGCCCCCGGTTCCCGCCCCCGTGGCCGCCCATGGGGTTGAGCGCCCTCACGTTTTTTTTACAAACATTCTCTAACAAAATTCAACATTCAGCCCACTTTTTACTGGCCAGTAGCTGATCGTCCCTGCTTGCTAAGCCTCAGTATAAAAAAGCTAAAATAAGCCGCATAAATCAGCAATCCTACAATACCCAAAAAGCCTAAAAAATCTTCGCTGGTATTAGAATGGAAATACTCCTTATAAGCCCAAGGCGGCTCCAGCCAAACGCTACAAAACTGATTGGCTATCAAGTCTTTTTTGGCATAGCCAGCGCAGCCGACAAAAGGAATTAGAAACAGGGTTCCCAGGGCATTGTGTACCGTGACAGCCCAGCGCCAGGATGTGAGGGCCAGCTTCAGGGGCGACTGGGGCTGGTCGTCAATTTCCTCGTTGATATCCAGCCAAAACCAGAGGGATGTGGGGATGAGAATGCGAGCTATCAGCCCCGTAATCAAGCTTATCGGCATGGCCGCAATCATCAGGTACACCGTGACAGCCAGCAAGCTAGCCACCCGCCAGTATATAATTAACAGCCGCACAATCGGGTCTGACTTCTGGACAAAAGCCCAAATTAGCAGAATCAGAGGGATAATAACCGTAAACAGAACCGCCAAGCGGTAGTCCGTCCAGACTAGCGGTTTAAACCAAGGTTCAGGTGGCATATTATTTTAACATAAACATCGCGGATTTGTCAAGCAGCATTTCCAACAAAAAAGGGTAAATTACCGGCTGATAGCCAGTTAAAACGACAAACAACTGGACTCTTGCCGGCTGCGTTCCAGTTGCTTGCCATGAGTTTGGGTATCAGCCCCAGTCAACCGAAGCTAGCTGCCTGCGGCATCTAGTCTTCATAGATGCGGCACTCAGACGCATCGGGGTTGTCATCGCAATATTTCTGAAAATTGGTTTTCGGCTTGGTTTGCCGCTGGTGGGAGGCTTCGGCTTGCAGTTCTTCGAGGGCATCCCACGCTGCCGCACACTCAGCAGAAGTTGCGCCTGAGGCATCACAGAGGGCGCGAGCCTGTTCCCGCTCTTGTTCGATTTTTTGTTCGATGTTGTTGGTCATAGATTTGGGAATCTTAATAAGGTTCTGTCAGTACCGGAAAGAAGTCAAGATTTTGCTATCTTGAGCCTTCAGTCTGGTGTTCGGGCGGGTGAATCGCGGTGGCGCTCACGAGCGAGAGTGACAGATGCAGCTGCAGGTGCCAGACTGGATCTGTCCTGATTTTTTAAGGTTTGGCGGCTCATGGAGCGCCAAAGTCCACTCACACCTGAGTGATCTGTACAGGCAATATGTTAACTCATGTTAAGCTGCCATGTGCGCTCGTGGCAACAGGGCAGCCGCACCGCAGGGACTGTCCTGCGCAGTCCCAGGTATCCTACCATAGGTGGTTAGGTGGCTTTTGCTGGCAAGCTAGACTGGAGCAGGGGCTGCAGCAACCAACCCTGTGACACGGGCGCTCCTGTGGCTGGGTGTTGTGGGAGCCTGGAAGCGCCAGAAATCCAGAAGCCAAGACCGGTGAGAGTTTCAGGAGGGCAAGACTGATGGCAGACCGGATGAAGTGGGCAAACGCCTTATCAACCCGTCCTTCCTTGGAAGCGGCAGTTAAAGAAGTTGTAGCGCAAGCGCAGGAGCAGTTGGGCGCACCGGCAGATTTGGCGCTGGTGTTTATTTCGTCGGCGTTTGCCAGCGAGTATTCCCGGCTGATGCCTTTGCTGCGAGAGGTGCTGCCGGTGCCCCACTTAATCGGCACCAGCGGTAACGGCATTATTGGCATGAACCGGCAGCAACAGCCGCAAGAGAGGGAAGGAGAGCCCGCCCTCAGCCTGACTCTGGCACACCTGCCGGGAGTGGACGTGCGGTCGTTTCACATTTCCGCCGAGGACTTGCCCGACTTGGACAGCTCCCCAGAAGCCTGGGTGCGGCTGATTGGGGTGCCGGCGGCACAGCAACCGCAGTTTATCCTGCTATCTGATGCGTTCACATTTAAAGTCAGTGACTTGATTGAGGGGCTCGATTTTGCCTATCCAGGGGCGACAAAAGTGGGGGGACTGGCCAGCGGTGGCCCCAGTAGCAGCAGTATGGCCCTGTTCTGTAACTACCGGCTGTACCGAGAGGGGACAGTTGGCTTGGCGCTGAGCGGCAATATCGTCGTCGAAACGATTGTGGCTCAGGGATGTCGGCCTATTGGCCAGCCGTACTGCGTCAGTGCCGGCGAGCGCAATGTGGTGGTGGCTCTCGATCAGAGAGTTGTGGGCGGCTACCAGTCGCGCCCGCCGCTAGAAGTGCTGCGGGATTTGCTGCAAACCCTCGACGAGAAAGACCGGCAGCTGGCGCAGCACTCGCTGTTTGTGGGCGTCGCCCGCGATGAATTCAAACCGGAGCTCGAACAGGGAGATTTTTTAATCCGCACTTTGCTGGGGGTAGATCCGAAGGGAGGGGCAATTGCGATTGGGGATCGGGTGCGCCCGGGGCAGCGGATTCAGTTCCACCTGCGCGACGCCCG
>JALOOK010000520.1 GCA_025454445.1 Oscillatoria sp. Prado101
TGCGCCGCAGCAGTACCAGATTTCTCGTGCCTTACGAACAGCTCTCGACAAAAATGCAGCAAATTCTGCGCTCTGGCGCTAAAATTGCCAGCGTGACACCGGCGTAATTATCAGCTCCGGAATGCCCGGATATGAGTGGGCTGGGAAGACTTGGGGAAATATAGCGGTTCTAATTGAGGAGTGAAAATTATTTTTTAAATAAACCGCGCCCGACGCGCCCGTGCGCCAAGGAAGGAAGAGAGAGGATTCTCACAAATCATTTAGAACTGCGAGCGACACTGGCGATTAAAATCACGGGAAGAAAAACTTTCGTCGCGCGGACGATTGCCGGCTGGCAGGGCGGGTTTTACCGGTGCTGGCATATCCATTGTGTTAAGCTCCCGGAAATGATTTAGTTTTGAGTGGCGAGTGATGATTTCTGAAGTTATTTCTGAAATTAAAAACTCAAAACGAAAAACAAAAATAGGAAAAATATTTGGTTACGTTCTCGTCTAGGAGGTAGCGAAAGATATGCTCGGTCAAGCAGCTTATGGAAGTGCGTCCAATACTCCTTCGGGCAGCCGCTTCTTTCGGTATGAAGTCGTCGGTCTGGCTCAAAACCAAGAAACCGACAAAAACAACTACCAGATTCGCCAGAGCGGGAGCGTGTTTATCACGGTGCCTTACAGCCGCATGAATGAAGAAATGCAGCGGATTACTCGCCTGGGTGGCAAAATTGTCAGCATTAAACCGTTGACTTCTGAGAGTGAGGCTGACTCGGACACCAACTGAGGCTATAAAGTTTGTTGGATTGCACCCTGGCTGAACCCTCACAGCCCCTATTCCCCCTGTACCTTCTGCCTTGTATAAAGGGAGAGGGACAGGGGTTTCTCCCGTTGGACAAACGCCAGAGAAAATTAGGGAATTTTCGGCATCTCACAGCAGTGCGCAGTGAGAGCTGCAAAAGGTGACTGCACAGCACAACAGAATATAAGCGATGCAAGATTATTTTGAACCGGCACCTGAAAGTGGCGGCGAGTCCCTAACCCCAGAGCAAGCGGTGGCGAACCTTCGCGGCGCTGACCTGGGGAAACGCTACTATGCCGCTTGGTGGCTCGGTAGGTTCCGCGTCTCCACCCCAGAAGCGGTGGGATCGCTGCTGGCGGCGCTGGAAGACGAATCTGACCGCACAGAAGATGGCGGCTACCCGCTGCGGCGGAATGCGGCGCGAGCCCTCGGAAAGCTGGGAAACCGGCAAGCCGTTCCAGCGCTGGTTCGCTGTTTGGAAAACTCTGACTACTACGTTCGGGAAGCGGCGGCGCAGTCGCTGGAAATGCTGGGCGATCCCGCCTGCGTGCCGGCGCTGGTGCGGCTGCTTGCCGGTGGGGTGGCGGCGGCGGTGCGGGTTCCGGGAAAACCCCATCTCGCCCAACCTTACGATGCCGTGCTGGAAGCCTTGGGAACCCTCGGAGCTACTGAGGCGATGGGGGAGATTGAACCTTTCCTGGAACATCCGGTGCAGCGGGTGCAGTACGCCGCCTTTCGCGCCATGTACCAGCTGACCGGCAAACCCATTTATGGTGACCACCTCGTGCGAGCTTTGCAGGGGGACGAGCTGCAATTGCGCCGGTCGGCACTGATGGATTTGGGGGCGATTGGCTATTTGCCAGCAGCTGAGCCGATAGCTGAGACTCTGGCAGAAAACAGTCTGAAAATTATCGCTCTCAAGGGGCTGCTGGAATATCACTTGGCAAAGAATTCCACAGAACCTCCCGCTTTGTCGGATGACGCTATCCGGGTGATGAGTCTGATGGATTCGCTCCTGTGAGGTCGTGCCGGTTAAAAGAGTCTGTTGGCGAATTAATATGGGGTTTGACCCCACCCCCAGCCCCTCCCCGTTGACGGGGAGGGGAAGTTGAAGTCTTGTTTAAATTCTCGTTTATTATCGTTACCAGATTCTGCCTATAAATGCCTGGAAGTGGGTAAATAACTATTGAATTATCAGATAATTATGGTTTAATTATAGCCGATTGCCAATGACTGAATTACATATATTAGCCCCCCCAAACCCCCTTTTAAAGGGGAGCTTTTAGAATTACCCTCCTTTTTAAGGGGGGAGGGGGAGAGCAAACTGTACCTCACGCAAGTGCAAACCGCTATATATAGAGATGGGGGGATGTGTGTTATAATAATTAACCGCTGCCGGTTAGCTAGACTACAAAATTAAGATAGATAGTATTTTTGACGCTTGCTAAAAAGGCTTTACTGCCGTATTTTAAAATCCCAAATACACAATCGAAAATCCAAAATCGGTATGACATCTACAGTTCCAACCGGCGACGCCGTCATCCAAAAATTAATAAAAGCGGTTGATGATGCCGCTTCTGCCGACAGTTTGCTGCAAGCGGTGCAGGCGCTGGCTGCAGCGCAATCTTTAGCAGCGATTCCGACATTAATCGAAGTTCTACGCTACAATAACCCGGGGGCGGCGGTGGCGGCGGTGGATGGGCTGATTCTCCTAGGGGAGCCCGCAGTGCAGCCGATTTTGGAGCAGCTGGATAGCTACAAGTACGGAGCTAGGGCTTGGGCAATTCGGGCGCTGGCGGTTTTCGGAGATCCGCGCGGTTTGGAGTTATTGATTGCGGCGGCTGAGACGGATTTTGCCCTCAGCGTGCGCCGCGCTGCAGCCAAAGGGCTGGGCAATTTGCAATGGTTTAAGATGCCGGTGGAGCGAGTGCCAGAGGAACAGTGGCGAGTTTTTAACACACTGGTGCTGGTTTGTCAAGATCCGGAATGGGTGGTGCGCTATGCCGGGGTGGTGGGGCTGGAAGGGCTGGCGAAAGCCGCACCTGCTTCCGCGCCGGTGTGGTTTGGGAAAATTCAGGATCAGTTGCGGGAAATGGCGGCGGCGGATGAGGTGTTGGCGGTTCGCGCCCGCGCTTTGTGGGCAAGTCAGAACCTTTCCGCCTAGAAGGTATAGCAGTATGCACTTAGGTTAAGACATGGGCATGATCGCATGATCGCATGATCGCATGATCGCACGATCGCACGATCGCATGATCGCATCATCGCCAGAACCCATGTTTCTGTGAGTCTTTCCCATGCGCCATGCGCCTGGGGCCATGCGCCTGGGGATTAATGTCCTAACCAATATGACTACTGCTATAAGCTATGGCGCATTGAATTTACACTATCGACTACTGTAGCGAAAGCAACCGCTATCCATTGCTGGTGCGGTTGCCGGTGGCTGTAACCCACTGCAGGCTGCTGGCGCACGGTGGCACTCCCGGCAATCGCGCCATCGCTGTCAATGGGATATTCAATGTTTTCAGACTCAGAGGGCTTGACTTATTTCAACTTTAGTGCTACGGCAATCGCCTCTTCCAGCTCCGGCTGGCCCAAACCGGCGATTACAAACACTTCTTGTACAGTTTTGCCCTGTCTGGCGATTAATTTAAATCCCCCTCGAATGGGGACGGAGACCCTTAAAGTCATCCGAGGGGTGTGACCTTTGACATTGCCAATCACGCCGGGAGTGATGGTTTGAATGCTGGGGTGCTTGGCGAGACGCTCCAG
>JALOOK010000094.1 GCA_025454445.1 Oscillatoria sp. Prado101
CGAAATCGGATAAATTATCCCTTAATTTATCGAGATTTTTCCTGGCGGTATCGAATTGGGATAAATTATCCACTGCATACGCCATGCGCTCTGGATGACCGAGCAGTGCGCCAATTAAGGTTGACCCCTGATAGGTGCCAATCTCGCAGTATATTTCACCGGCATCCATGCACTCAACGGCAAAATTGAGCAGCTGCATCACGCTGGTCGTTGTCATCCCCTGAACTTGCTCAAGTACCTGCCCGAAACGTTCTGATTTCGGTCGCACAGAATCCTTTCCCCAGTTCTCATACAGGCTGGGGAGGAGCTCAATAAACCTTTGAAAGTCCATGCTTGCCTCCTCTGATTTTCAACACCTCACTCCTCCTTTTTTCCCTAATGCGCTCCCTTCGTCTCCCCACCGGCAGCGGCAAGAATATTTGCGGGATTATTCGTCTTTGATTCTAACCTGCAGAGAGACTTATTGCCAGACAATCCCTGAATCGGGGGCGTGGAATTCTTGGCGAACCGAGCCAAATCTCCGCGACCGGCTTTCTTGGAGACTGTTATCTTTAAAGTATAAACCAACACCCAATCCATAACTCCGACTGTGACCGACAAGCAAGCAAACCGGCCCATCCTGGCCATCCCGCGCTCACCGGCTGCGGCAGTGCTTGAAATTGTAGCAGTTGCCGGCACTGTGCTGAGCGTCGCGCTCTTAGTCCAATCTTGGAAAGCGCTTGCGCCGGTGATTCCGGTTCATTTTGGCATATCGGGAAAGCCCGATGGCTGGGGTGCCAAGCAGGTAGTCTGTCTGTTCCCCGCCTTGAGCGCTGTTTTGTATGTGGTGCTGACGGTAATCAGCCGGTTCCCCCACACGTTTAATTATCCGGTGCCAATCACCTCGGAGAATGCGGCGCGACAGTACCAGATCGCTTGTGAGTTACTCAGCTGGCTGAAGGCGGAACTGATCTGCCTGTTTGGGTGGATCGCGTGGGGGACGATCCAAGTGGCTTTGGGCAAGGCGGATGGACTGGGTGTGGGGTTTGCGCCGGCGGTGATGCTGGTTATCTTTGGCACGACCGGCTTCTATTTCTGGCAAGCCTATCGAGCGCGTTAGTGGCCCACCTGGCGGGCGCTGTAGGGGCAGGAAAGAGTGCCAGCTCCTGCGCCCAGTGCATTTCCGCAGCCGGTGAATCGTACAATGAGACTGAAAGATCCCGTTAATTCAGGAGAAAAGCGCTATGCCATTTGCAGTCGGCATGGTTGAAGTAAAAGGTCTTCCGCCGGCGCTGGCGGTGGCTGACGCGATGGTCAAAGCCGCCCGCGTGACGCTGGTTGGCATGGAAAAGGTTAGTAGCGCCCGCTACACAGTGATTGTCCGGGGGGATGTCTCTGAGGTGCAAACCTCGGTGGCGGCTGGAGTTGATTCAGTAAAAAGAGTTAACACCCAGGAGCAGCTTTTGCTCTCCTACCACCTGATTCCTCGCCCCCACGAGAATCTCGAGTGTGTTTTGCCAATCCACTACAGGGAGTCAGTGGCACAGTTCCGCTTCTGAGGGGGGCTACCTGATTTCAGTGGCACCTCTGAGAGCGTGTTTTAATATAACGAGGTGCTAAGAAACCCGGTTTCTTAAAGAAACCGGGTTTCTTAAACTCACACCGGCAGCTTGACTCGCTCCAGCTCCTGCTCTTTCTCAGGGAGTGCTGGCAAGGCGCAGTAACCCCGCATGATATCTCGCGTCACAGCCAGCTGAGAGGCCAGGGAAATTCCCAGATCGTCCAGCAACCCCAAAGCTTCATAAGGATTGTCTCTATCGACCACCGGCAGCTGGTGCAAACCCCGCGCTGACATGCGGTCTAGGGCCTCAGCCACCGGCTCGTCATGGTATGCAAACAAGATGTCAGTGGTGCAGAGGTCAGCAATCTTCTGGTGGGCTAAATAACTCTCCAGAGAATCCGCTTTTACTCGTGCGAGGACGCGATTAACGTCTCGCAACGTAATAATTCCAATCATTCTTTTAGCATCATTAATCACCAAACCGCTGTGTAAGTTATTATTCGTCAAAGTCAGACCGGCCTCAATTACAGTCATAGTTCCAGGCAGGAGCAAAGCGGGCTGCATCAATTCCGAAACCGGAATTTTCTGCAAGAGTTCCCGATTGTAATCTTGCTCGATATTCAGCCCCATCTGCTGTAATTTCGCGCTGTCAGTCTGGGTTGGCTTCAAGCGCTCCACCAGCCAGACGCTCAGCCCCACTGCAGCCATTAAGGGCAGGACAATCCGGTAGTCTCGCGTCAGCTCAAACAGCAATAATATAGATGTCAGGGGAGCGCGGGCGCTCGCCGCCAGCACGGCGGCCATGCCCACCATTGCGTAAGCCGGCGGTGCCGCAATATTCTGGCTAATTCCTGGCAGAACAGCCGGCAGGATTTTTCCGTAGGCTGAGCCTAAAGACGCTCCCAGATACATGGATGGGGCAAAAGTGCCACCGACTAATCCGCTGCCGAGGCTAATCGCTGTCATCACCAGCTTTAGCCCCAGGAGAGTAAGCAGCAGCTGCTGGGAAAACTCCACATCTTGCAGTATGGCTTCAATGGTTTCGTAGCCAATGCCCATGATTTGCGGCCACTTGAGGGCCACGACGCCGACGCAGGCTCCGCCAATTATGGGATGGATGAACTTGGGAACCAGGCGGAACCACTTCAACCCTGGCAACTCACCGTCAAAGCAGCGGCGAGCCAACTTAATCGACTGGGTTTGGGCGAGGGAGACGATGCTGGCCAACAAGCCCAAGCCCACATACAGGGGCAGTTCCAGCGGTGAGCGGACAGCATAGTCCGGCAGGGTGAAAGCCGGCTGCGAACCCAGCCCAATCTGAGCGATTAAAGCGGACACCACCGCCGCCAGCAGCACCACGCTGACGGCTGAGGTGACAAAGGTTGTGCCCAGCACGACTTCCAGGGCAAAGAAAACTCCGGCGATCGGAGCGTTGAACCCAGCTGCCAAACCGGCTGCGGCACCGGCACCCAGGAGCAAGCGCTGTCGCTCTTGGGAGACTTGGATCGCCTGCCCCACGAGCATGCCGAAGTTGGCACCAATTTCTACGCTCGGCCCCTCTGGCCCTAAGGACGCGCCGGTTCCCAGGGAAACGGACGCCGCCACCATTTTGGTGACCGGTCTGAGGGCGAATGGCACGGTGCGCGATGTTTGCTGGACAGCTGCAATCATTGAGGAAATGCCGGGGCCAAAGTCTGGCGAGCGCCAGCGCATCAGGGCGATGATCATTCCGCCCAGGGTGGGAGCTAAGGCCAGTGTCCAAGGGCCCCAAGGAAAAATCACTCCCATCAAATCCTGCATCGTCAGGGTGTGGATCAGATGGATCAGGTAGTGAAAGGTGACGACTCCCATGCCGGTGCTGCCGCCAATCAGCACTGCCAAAATCATCACAATTGTTTCCGGCGTCGGCTGCAGGCGGTTGAGGATGCGAGTCAGGGGGGGTGAGGGAGACGGAAAGGGTGGCTGTTCGGACAGCAGCCCATTGGGAGAGGGGAGGGCGCTCATTAATGGTAACTATATATAAATATCAGAGAATGCTTAAGGAATGTGCCTGCCTTTTTTATTCTGATTTATCCCTCGGAGCCGCGCAAGTCAGCGGGCTGCTGGGCCTTTGCGCCGCTGGGGATACCGGGCGTAACTTCAAATTATTTACGTTTGATAACTTTGTGCTAAAACCACGGCTGTCTCTATTAAATCAGCGCTGTAAGATATTTTGCGCCCGTTCACTAATATGGTAAGTGCTTATTCGGATTTGAGAGCCAAAAATCAACACGCTCCCGATTGCCGGCAGGGCGAATCGCGGTGGCGGTGGAGCTGGCCACGGGCAGACTCCACCACGTCCGGCCAATTTTTTCTGGCTGACCGCCGCCAGATTCACACCACCCGCCGCTGCTGGGGCAAAGCCCTGGCGCTTCGGGCGCGGACTGGTTTTGGACACTTTTAGATGAAAAAGGTGCGAGATATCGGTTGAAACCCCGCCGGTGCGAGATAGAGATCCTTTGGGCAGGGAAAATAAATAGATGCACGTCAGTGGAGATCCCTGGCAGAGGGCAATCCCCACCGCCGATCTGATCGGGCGAGGGAAGGCAATCAGCAACGCTGGGCAGTGGTCAAAGGGCAGTGGTCAAAGGGCAGCGGTCAAATGGCCATTGGCCGGTGGTCATTCCCCAGTCCAGCGCTGGCTTGCAGCTTATCGCGCACCGGCGTCAACTGGTAAATCCAGTATAAACCCAAGACGGGATCTGTTAAAATTTCTACTGTTTTCACCCAATTCCCCACCCTGTACCGCCTACCGGGAAAAGCTACTAGCCCTGGCGATAGCTCCCTGGTATCGGAAGCCAAAGCAAAATTAATTGCTTTTTTTAAATTATAAAGTCCCAAAAACCATAAAATAATTATTAATTCGCTCTCAACATTAGTCTGATTTAGGGAATTGAGCATGACCACACCGACCCAAGCAGTCCCAGGTGCAGCACCGGCATTTTGTGAGGGGATTCAGTATTTCGGCGAAGCCCTCCCCGGGTTCGAGACATACAAAGCCCCCGCGATCGCAGAAGGCCGCGCTGCGATCGCCGACCCGGCTGCTCCCGCCGCTGCCTTCCAGACTCTCCTGGCTGCAGACGCCCTGCGCTACCTCACCCTGCAAATCACCGGCAGCAAAGCCTCAGGGCACCCGGGCGGATTTGCCAGCTCTGCGGAAGCTCACGCCGCCCTTGTCATGCTGGGCTACAAGAACATTATTACTGAAGTTGGCCACCACGCCCCCGGCTTTTACAGCGCCATGTTCCTCGACCGCTCCCTGGAGGACATGGGGATTCTCACCGTGCAGCAGCTGCGCGATCGCTTCCGGGAAAAGCACGGCCTTTTGGGACACCTCTCCGGCTACATCCCCGGCATTCTAGCCCCCGCCGGCCCCCTGGGACAGGGGCAGCACTTCGCAATGGCAGCAGCTCTCCTCCACCGCGACAAACTCTTCCCCTTCACTATCGGCGACGGCGGTATGGGCGAGCCCTATGTGATCAGCAGCATGGCTCACTTCCACACCGCCTATCCGGGCGTGACCAATTTTCTGCCGGTGCTGGTTTGGAACGGCTACAGCCAAGAACATCACAGCATGGTTTCCACCAAATCCAGCCAGGAAATGATCGCCTACTGGAAAGGCAACGGCTTTGAAGAAGTTATCTTGGTCGATGCCAAGGAGTTTGACGATAAAAACCAGCCGGGCGATTATGTTGACAGCACCGCTTTCTCCCTGGAAAAGCGGCTGGAATTTACCAAAACTGTGCTGGTTGCTGTTGACAAAGCGGCTAAATCCGCTCTGAGCGGCACGCGGACAGCGTTCATCATCAAGCAGCTGAAAGGTGCCGGCGTGCACGCGCGGGGGGCGAAATCTCACAACCTCTATCCCAAGGACACTCTCGATGCGCCGCACATTTCCGAAGCGTTGAAAGGGCGTGCTCTCGCGCCGGAAGTTTGGCAGTTGGTGCGGACGAATTTTGAGCGCTCCGGGGGCGGGCCGGCTGCAAAAACCGCTGTGACGGAATTTGTTCTGCCGCTGCCAGAATTGGGTGAGTTGCCTCTGGAAGAATATGCGATTGGCGGCGATCCGAAGGTTTCTACTACGTCAATGGGGCGTTTGGTGGCTAAGGTGGGCCAGAGCGACCGCAGCTTCCTCGTCACTAATGCTGACGGCAATGAAGCTTCGGGAATTGCTAATATTAACCAAGCGCTGAAGATTATTCACCCGACGACGGATGAGCTTTACAATCAAGCGCCGGGCGGGCAAGTTTACGAACCGCTGAGTGAGGACGCTTGCGCCGGTTTGGCTGTGGGTTTGGCTTTGATGGGCGCTCGCACTCTCTGGTGCTCTTACGAATCTTTTGCGATTAACGGGTTGCCGATTTGGCAGACGGTGACACAAGCGATGGCAGAATTGCGCCGCCCGACTCCTTCTACTGTGACGCTGTTTACTGCCGGTGCGCTGGAGCAAGGGCGCAACGGGTGGACTCACCAGCGTCCGGAAATTGAGGCTTATTTTGCGGCGATGATGCGCAATGGCAATGTGTTCCCGCTTTTCCCTACCGATGCGAACAGCATTCAAGTTTGCTACGAGTGGGCGCTGGGAACGAAGAATAAGGGGGTTGTGATTACTGCGAGCAAGTCGCCGCTGCCGGTGCGCACGACTTTTGAGCAAACTCGCCAAGCTTTGCGCGACGGTGCGGTGCTGCTGCAAGAGGTGGCGGGTGACAAGAAAGTTGTGTTTGCTGTTGTGGGCGATATGACGCTGATGCCGGTGTTTGAAGCGGCGGCATTTTTGGAAACTGAGGGGATTGGCGTGCGGATTGTTTCGGTTGTCAGCCCCCGCCGGCTCTATCGCCCGCACGATGTTGCCTGGGATACTTGTTCGGAAGCGGATGGCGGATTTTTGGATGATGCTGGGTTTGCCCAGCTGTTTGATGGCGACGCCCTGATTGCGGTGACGGGCGGCGCTTCTGCGATGCTGGAACCGGTGCTGTTGCGGGCGAATTGCAAGCGGGATACTTTCGCGTGGAAGCGCGGGGAAACCACTGCGAGTGCCGGTGAGTTGATGGCGTTTAATGGGCTGACTGCTGAGGCGCTGACTAAGCGTGCGATTGAGTTGCTGCATTAAGCTATAATGGAGTTGAGAAACCCGGTTTCTTTAAGAAACCGGGTTTCTCAGTACCTCACTAATATGAAAAACGCTATAACGGCCATCCGCTGATGGGCCCTGCCGGTGGCGGGTCTGGAATGTTGCCACCGGCTGTGTTGCGGCGTGCGGTAAAGTGGTACAATCTCGCCCTTGTTGCGGGGGCGGGTTCTGTAGCCGGCGGAGCGCCGCCGGGTGCCGGTGGCGGCGCTGACAGAACTCGCTCCGCGAAGTGCTTGCATTAAAATCTGGATGTGGTATATTGATATTGCCAGTAATTTTACTGTAACTTGGCCATATCGCACACGCAATTTAACCGAAACGACAATGACAAAAGAACAATTTGTGCCAAAAATAATTAAGAAGCTAGCAGCGCAAATAGGAGCGACAGTGCTTTGGGAACCTGAATACGGGTTTGGCGGACAGATTACTTTTAGTAATGGCAAGAAAAGTTTTTTCTGGCATCACATTTTAAATATTAATTTTCAGGCATCAGTAGACATATCAACCGATAAAGGTTTTGCCAGTTCTTTTCTCAAGGCATTGGGATATAATGTCCCTGAGGGGCAAACTTTTTTCAGCGATGAAGTCAATGAAAGACTGCCGGCTAACTCCAAGAGGAATATAGATGACGGATTCAAATTTGCTAAAACCCTGGGCTTTCCTGTAATTGTAAAGCCCAACAGCCTCACGCAAGGAATGCTTGTCACAAAGGTTCACAGCCAAACAGAATACTATCAAACCGCAGAACAAATCTTTTTAAAGGATTCAGTTCTAATCGTTCAGAGGTTCTATTCTGGTAGGGATTACAGGATTGTGGTGCTGGATGATGAAGTAATCGCAGCCTATGAGAGGATTCCCTTATTTGTGGTGGGCGACGGAACATCTAGCATTTGGGAACTTGTCCGTCAAAAAAAGGAGACATTTTTAACAAATGGCAGAGAGGCGAGGGTGAACATTGAGGATTACAGAATTCAAAGCAACTTGCAAAGACACAACCTGAATTTGGAGAGTGTCCTCCCGAAGGGCGCTAAGCTGTCTCTTTTAGATAATGCAAATCTAACGACGGGCGGTGAAGCTGTAGATGTCACAGAGGATATCCATCCTGACTTTTACAAGTTGGCTGTCAGTGTCACAAAAGATATGGGGCTGAGATTGTGCGGTGTGGATGTTATGACCGGCGATCTAACACTTCCGCTGAAAGATTATGTCCTCATTGAAATCAATGGAACTCCCGGTTTGCGCCACTATGCGTCTCTGGGTGAGAGTCAAGCCAAAAGAGTGGAAGACCTCTATCTAAAAATTATCAAAATTATGGAGTCAGAGTAGGGCGATAAAGGCTTGCCTGATTGATGAGATTCCGCCGGCTGCATTGGAAATTGCGGCTGGCGGGACAAACTGAGATTGCCCAGCTGTGCTATAACTTTCGCTGGCAACTCACCCTTCTACCAGCTGCCGGTTTTTGTACATATCCCTGGGGGTGGGGTGCTGTACTGCGCTTCACTCCGTGAAGGTGGGGGTGCTTTCCCCAAGGGAGACGCACCCTACTGGAAGAGAGGGAGATTTTGAAGCGTTCGGGTTGGGAGAAGCGCAACCGGCCTTGATATGCTATACTAGATCTAAGCTGATGCCCCTACCCATGTTTGGCCGTGAGGCGGGGGCACACTCAGTTTTAACAAGCCGATTAGTGCGAGGTAAGAACAGGGGGCTCGGGGAAAAAATTGAACTCAGTTTTGATGTGTCGCCCCAATTTGATAAGACTTTGAACGAGTTGGCCCAAAAGATAGGTGGAGATAAACCTGACTTGTTCCGGAAGGCTATCGCTTTAATACAGGTAGCCATAGAAGCAGAAGAGCAAGGGAAAAGTCTCTGCATTGCCGGCAAAGATGAAAGAATAGAAACGAAAATTGTTGGGCTCTCTCAAAAAGGACGGAACAGCTAGATATCAGCAGGAGGTCGGCAAGTTTTGAGTAGTTTTACGCCACTACAAATTCACGCAAAAAAGCGGATTGTGAGCGCCTGTAAATCGCAGCGTAAAATGATCGCAAGCGACAGATCTTATTAGCTGATAAAGAACATCAGCGACAGCAGTATGCGGCTGATAAAGAACTTCAGCGACGCAAAGAGTGGTGGGCTTTCCTGGGGAACTTCCTTGTCAGTGAGATTGGAGTCAAACTCTTTGCCGGTTTGGTGCTATTTGTTGTTGTCTATCATGCTTGGACGATTCTGCAAAACCCGAAACGTTCGCCGGAAGAAGATAAGTTTGCCACGTCAATCCTGATTGCGGTCGGGTAGAGCTACAGCATCTCCCAAGTAACTTAGATAAACAATCACCGGCACTCTCTATACCAGCCCCACTATACCAGATATGGAGAGCCGGTGAGCGATTGACTCACTACTCTAAAGCCGGTCGGGGAGAGACTCCAGGCAGTAAGCGCGTTTCTATTTGAATTGTGACAGCGCAGAAACCCGGTTTCTCAAAGAAACCGGGTTTCTGGCCCCCACAGGTTTCACAAATCATTTAGAAACGCTATATAATAGAATCGGTATGGCATTCACCTGTGCCGCGCACTGCGCGGCACACCGGCACCCCCCGCAAGCCGGCGGTTGCTGGATAGCCGGCATTGGCGCTGGGGACACCGCCCCAGACGATTGCCGGCGGTGACTCGCTATACTTAGAGAAAGTCGGGTGCGTCAGCAATAGGGCGAGCCCTCACCAGTAGCCCGCAGCACAGCTGACGCACCCTGCAATATTAGACTAGAGATAGGCACAGCTGCCAAACACCGGCAGCCAGAGGAAAAACAGGGAGCGTCAAGATTAGCGTAGAAGAGGAAAACCCATCTGTGAGAACTGACTTGCAAGGATTGCAAATCACTAGAGGAGAACTGAGACGCCTCACCGGCGTTGGGATTGGGGATGTCTTGACCCCCCCAACCCTCCCTAAGTTTGGTTCTGAAATTTTCCAAAGCCTTTTAATCATTATTTTAATGGCTGTCAGTGGAATTATCTTAAATTACCTCTTTCCTAACAGCAGGTTCCTCTTGATAGCCGCTTACCTGCTAGCGTCTTTGGGGTTAATCGGGGAAGATGTGAGAAAAATAAATTTCAGCCTGAAAAACAAGACCCTTGTTAGTTTATTTGATGACGTGGAGCGGTATAATGATGTAATTAAAGCCATCGACATCAACGACCAGCTAGAAGCCGCCGGCAATCCAGAAGTCAGTTTAACAGACAGGGAGAAGGTGATTGCAGCCCTGGAACTGACGCGAGAGGATTTGGTGCGGGCTTTGAGAACCGAGAGAATTCTCCGGGCGCACAGCTCCTTCATCGCTCGCAACCCCGAACTGTTTGCCAATAACCTGACGGCTTTGACAGCCTTGCAAGTCAGCGATAGGGCGAGCGAGCATGGCAAACTGCTGAATGAAGCTCTGCAGATTGCAGTTAGCGCTCAAGCGGAAATGAGAAAATTACAAGATCAGCGTTTGAGCTAGAGAGCGCGTAAAGAAACAGGGTTTATTTGGCTAGAAGGCTTAAATTTCGTCGCTCTAATCTAAATCAACCCGGTTTCTGGTATTAGAACTCAAGTTGCTACATACAATGCGGGTACGGGGGCGGGCACACCGGCTGGCGTTGCACAGTAGAAAGATGATTTAACTTTTTGCACCGCTCCAAAACCCTCTCTTACTCCCCCTCCCCGCCTGTGGGGAGGAGGTTGGGGGGGTGGGGTTCATACTGCAATTGTGCAACGCGCACCGGCTAGGGGGTAATCTCACCTGACTCACTGGTAAGTAGCAAATTGGGTTATTATAAGAGCAGCGTTTGAGTGTAGGGGGTAAATGGTTCTGTGCGTCAGGATTTACAGGGTTTAGAAATATCCAAAGGTGAGCTGAAACATTTGACCGGTGTGGATACAGAGGATTTGTTCCGACCGGCTAGCCTGAAAAACGCTCAAACGCGATTCAGCTTTTTCTTCCAGGAACTGCTCAGGTTTAAAAGAATATCGACATCTCCGGACCTGAGAAAATAGGCATGCAGGCTGTGGGCCCGGCGCTCCGGCGGCACGGTCTGGTAAGCGGCCG
>JALOOK010000521.1 GCA_025454445.1 Oscillatoria sp. Prado101
CATCCACCCGGAAGACGCCCCGCAGGTACAAGCAGAGATGGCACTCCTAAGGGCGCGAGGGCATCACATCCTGGAATATCGCTTCCTGCACAAGGACGGAAGCTACCGCTGGGTGCGCGACGAGATGAAGTTAGTGCGCGATAGTGACAGCAACCTGCTGGAAATTGTGGGGGCTTGGCATGACATCACCGACCGCAAACAGGCAGAAGAACAAGTGATGGAGCAAGCCGCCTTGCTCGATATCGCCACAGACGCCATTCTGGTTCGCGATTTAGACAGCCGCATTTTATTCTGGAACAAAGGAGCCGAGCGCCTGTACGGCTGGACGGCAAAAGAAGCCACCGGCCAGTCGAGCAAGGTGCTTTTGTGCGAAGAAACTTCCCCAGAATTTGAAGACGCTATGCAAACCGTTATCCAGGGGGGAGCGTGGCAGGGTGAGCTGCATCAAGTTACAAAAGAGCAGCGAGAAATCATTGTTGAAAGCCGGTGGACTCTCGTGCGCGACGGGCGGGGTAAACCAAAATCTGTACTCGCTGTTAACACCGACATTACGCAGAAAAAACAGCTGGAAGCCCAGTTTCTACGCATCCAGAGACTTGAGAGCATCGGCACGCTTGCCGGCGGCATCGCCCACGACTTGAACAATATTCTAACACCGATTTTAGCCAGCGCCCAACTTTTGCAAATGGAACTGCCCCCAGAGAAAAAGCAGGTGCTGCTGAGCATGGTGGAGAACAATGCCAAACGCGGCGCTAATTTGATTAAGCAAGTGCTGTCGTTTGCTAGAGGAGTGGAAGGCGAACACACGATTATGGAAGTCAGCCATGTGATCCGGGAAATTGCGGAAGTTGCCAAAGAGACTTTTCCCAAATCCATCGAAGTGCGCACAGATATAGATCCGGAATTGTGGGCGGTTTCTGGAGATGCCACCCAGCTCCACCAGGTTCTGATGAACCTCTGCGTCAACGCTCGCGACGCCATGCCCTCAGGGGGCGAGCTGAGCATTTGCGCCGCCAATCTTTGGATTGACGCTGACTGCGCAAAGATGAATATTGAGGCCAAAGTGGGGCCTTACACTATGATTACAGTTTCCGATACGGGAACGGGCATTCGCCCGGAAATTCAGGAGAGAATTTTTGAGCCATTTTTCACGACGAAAGAGTTAGGCAAAGGAACGGGACTGGGACTTTCAACAGTTGTGGGTATTGTGAGAAGCCACGGTGGATTTATAAAGCTGCACAGCCAAAGCGGCAGAGGAACACAATTTCAAATTTATTTGCCGGCAGTGGGAGCTGGTGACATGTCAGAATCGGAAGAGGTTGAAATTACCCAAGGACAAAAAGAGTTGATTCTCGTTGTTGATGACGAACCTGACTTGCGAGATATTACCGAAATCGCGCTGCTCAAATACGCCTACAGGGTTTTAACTGCTAGTGATGGCATTGAGGCGGTAGCCCTGTACTCCCAATATAAAAATGAAATTAGTGTGGTGCTGATCAATATGATGATGCCCCACATGGATGGGCCAACAGCCATCCGCACGCTGCAAAAAATTAAGCCTTCGGTTAAGATTATTGCTGTCAGCGGACTCCCTGACAGCGAAATGATTGCTGAAGCTACTCGTCAGGGCGTGACGGCATTTTTGTCGAAGCCGTACACAGCTAAGGAATTATTAAAAACTTTACAGAAAACTGTAGGGTGCTTTCCCCCAAGGGGAACGCACCCTACTATGTCATAAATAGGGCAGGCTAGCATTCCAGGGCAGGGCGGGCACCGCCAGGAGACTGCCCATAGCGGGAATTAGCGTATTAAAACACGCTTTTGCTAAGGTTGAAACCGGGTGTCTCAAAGAAATCCGGTTTCTGCCCCAAGCCCGCAAAAGAAACCGGGTTTCTGGAAAAATTTGACAAACATCCTCTTAGAAAGGCAGAAGCGCGTTATGGAGCGAATGTTGCGAGTTTTGGTGGTGGATGATTCTGCTTATGTGCGCAAAGTCGTGAGGCAGATGCTGTCCCGCAGTCCGTTTATTGAAGTGGTGGGTGCGGCGCGGGAGGGAATGGAAGCTCTGGAAATGGTGGAGAAACTCAATCCCGATGTGGTGACGCTGGATTTGATCATGCCCAATATGGACGGGGTGGCCTTCTTGCGCGAGCAAATGCAAAAGCGTCCGCTGCCGGTGGTGATTGTCAGCATTGCCAGTGAGGGGGGCGAGAGTGCTCTGGCGGCGCTGGATGCGGGGGCGGTGGATTTCGTGCAAAAACCGACGGCGCTAGCGACGGAAAAGATTTTCGAGATTGCCGACGAGCTGATCGAGAAAGTGAAAGCCGCCGCCAATGTCCCCATGAGCCGCTTGCCCGCAGTCCCCCCCCGAGTGGGCATACCGGCACCCCTGATCCCCTCGCCGCGATCGGGAAAAGTGGATCTTGTCGCCATTGGCATTTCTACCGGCGGACCCCAGGCGCTCAGTTTCCTGATTCCCCAGCTCCCTGAGGACTTTCCCGCACCCGTGGCGGTGGTGCTGCACATGCCGGTGGGCTACACGGAAATGTACGCCCGCCGGCTCAATGAAATGTCGGCGCTGAAGGTGGTTGAAGCCCGGGAAGGGGAGGTGCTGCGTCGGGGGGTGGTGTTGATCGCCCAAGCGGGGCGACACCTGACTTTTCACCGCATTGCCGACGGTAGCGTTGTGGCCCATCTCGACGCCCGCCCTTTCGACACCCTGCACCGCCCTAGCGTGGACGTGATGTTTCAGTCGGCGGCAGAGGTGTTTGGCGATCGCGTGCTCGGCGTGGTGATGACCGGCATGGGTTCCGACGGCAAACAGGGCGCAGCGTGGATCAAATCCCACGGCGGCACGATTTTTACTGAAGCTGAGGAAAGCTGCGTGGTCTACGGGATGCCGCGTTCAGTTGTCGAAGCCGGCTTGAGCGACAAGAGCGTGCCCCTCGACCGGCTGGCACCCGCGATTGTGGAGGTGCTGTAATGGCTAAAATCTTAATTGTGGATGATTGCAATTTGTCTCGCCGGATACTTCGCGGCATCCACAGAAATAGCCGGTCACGACATTATCGAAGGCTAAGGGCATTCAGATTCAAACGGCAATTGAGTCCTCCGCCTGTCAAGTTTTGCCAGACAAAAGACCGGTTGCAACAAATTTTTTGGCACCTGCTCTCTAACGCCGTCAAGCTCACACCGGCAAAAGGACGGGTTGAGATTCGGCTGTCAGTGGTAGTGGCGCATGGAGGATGGCGCATGGGGCAGTGGGCGATCAGGCATCGGGCATGTGTCTTCCCGCAGTGGCGCTGACTGTTTACGCTAAAGAAGAAGACCGCCGGCAGGCTCTTTTGGCAGGACACCAGTCCCATGTCACGGCTGCCGGTGCAGCCAGAGGAGTTGGTTGGGGTGGTGGCTTCTGTTGCCTGTCGTTCTGGAAAGGCTGATTTCTCCAATCTCTAACCAGAACGGTTTACGGCGCTGCGCTTGACTTGATTGCCCAGTTTTTTTAGTCGCTGCCTATATAAAGTTGTCCCCCGGTGTTATCA
>JALOOK010000522.1 GCA_025454445.1 Oscillatoria sp. Prado101
AACACTCTCGATCGACTCCGTAACTCTGAAGTCGTGGAAAAATGTGTTCCCCAAGGGAACAAATCGCTACAAGTGAAAAAAGCCATAAAAAACCCATACCCCATGCCCCATGCCCTGTGCCCCATACCAGGCACTCCTATTTGAGCGCGAAGAACTGTAAAGTTTCTCACTTCACCCCTCAGAATGGCAGAGAGCCAAAATCGTCAATTTCCGCATCCAACTTGGCGCAAAGCACCTCGGTGAGCAGGGCTTCCAAAGAGGACGCACTGAACTGGCCACTGTCTCGCTCTCGCACCGGGTCAGACAGCGGTATCAACCGCAGCTGGCGACCTTCCTGAATCAGGTCAAAAAAAGCCTCCTGCCGGTCAGACTGTTTGATCTCCAAATAATCAAAACTGCAGACATTGAGATAGAGGGCGCGGTTAGCAACTAGGGTTGACCGCATGGGGTCGGCAAAAACTTCCAGCACATATCCCTCACCCTGACTTTGCAGCTGGCCATCCTGAATGTGGCTGTAGCGAACTCGGCCCAGATCGGCCAGCAGCAGCAGCATATCTTTTTTGTTGACAACGATACCAGTGTCGATGATACAGGGAGCAGGCACCCTTGCATTCGAGCCAAAGACACTGTCGCGTCTATCCGAGCTATCGGAATTCATAGGAAAACTTGCCTCTGGAGTTCTATTCTCCCTTATGGCACAATCTGCAGAATCCAGTGGGTGCCTTGGGGAGGGGGACGGATGTTATCGCTACAATTCTGGCACAGGTATTGGGGGCAAGCACTCCCAAAGCACAGAAAAAAATAAGAATTGATATGGCTTCGTATCAGCGGTTCACCGACAGGGGTTTTGAGTTTTTGCGCTCCTATGGGACAGCCCTGGCGGCGGCGGTGGCGTTCTACACCTGTTTGCCGGTTCCAGAGGCTTGGACAAGGGATTTTCGGGGCGTTGCCCGTCTGGCACCGGCTATCGGGGTGATGATTGGCGGACTTTTGGGGCTTTTGGATGCCTGCTTGCAGCTGCTCGGCATGCCGGTATTAACCAGGTCAGCTTTGGTGGTGGTGGCTTGGATTGCCCTCACCGGCGGACTTCACCTGGACGGCGCGATGGATACCGCTGACGGACTGGCGGTGCTTGACCCCAACCGGCGTCTGGAAGTGATGGCAGACAGCCGCACCGGCGCTTTTGGAGCGATGGCTGCAGTTGCCCTGATGCTGCTGAAAACCGCCGCCCTGCACGATTTAGAAGCCTACCGGTGGCTGGCGATTATGGCCGCAGCTGGCTGGAGCCGGTGGGGCCAGCTGGTGGCCATCGCTCGCTATCCCTACCTGAAAGCTACAGGCATGGGTGCGATTCACAAAGCTTCCGCTCGCTCCCCCCTGGATTTGCTTCCCGGACTGCTGTTGCTGCTGGGACTCAGTGCCCTGCAAATTGCCCTCGCTCCCGACCGCTGGCGGCTGGCTGCCGGTATGGCCACTGGCGGCGGTGCCATTGCCGTACTCACCGGTGCCTGGTTTAACCGCAAATTAGGGGGCCACACCGGCGACACCTACGGGGCGGTGGTGGAGTGGACTGAGGCGCTGTTACTCTGCCTGCTCACCGGTCTTGGCAATTGGCTTTAAATCATTGGGGGCAGTTGGGAATTGGGAATTGGGAATTGGGCATCATCGAATTGGGCATGATCCCATTGGGCATTGCACCCCATGCCCCATCGCCCGCTGCCCCCATACCCGGTTTTTCCGATTTCAAAGCACCCCAAAACTATTCAACGCGCTTTAAGGCGGCGCGGGCGGGCGACGCTCACACCCAGGCGCTGCAGGTAGTCCCAGCCTCGCTGATCCGGCACCTGACGCCCGAGTTTGTCCGCCATCCACTCCGCTACCTTGCGGCTATTCCAAGACCCGCCATCGGGAGCTGGCCCTTGCAGAGCTTGCAACAGTTCCTGCTGCTGCTGTTCGGACAGCAGCGGCTCACCGCCTGGATTTTCGTGCCGCCTATCTCCTAGCCCATCCGGGCCATACTGGTTGTAGCGACCGGCAATTTTCCGCACCCAGGTGGCAGAGTAGCCGGTCGCCTCCACCACGGCGCGAGTCGGTTTACCTTGGGCGAGGAGCCAGACAATCTGCCAGTGGCTGCGGGCCACTGGGTCTTTGGCTTTGCGATAGCGAGTTTCTAGCTCTTTCAGGCTCAAGTGGGTTTCGATTGACAGTCGTTTGGGCATTAGACAATTCTATAGTCGGAAATTGTCTGCTCAATCATAAACGATTTGTTCTGCGGTCATTTGTGGGTTGGGTAACAGGCGAGAAGCTGCGCACTCCGAGACACTTATAGCACTTGTCATTTAGGTCAGGACATTAATGGCCCCGGGCGCATGGGAAAGACTCACAGAAGCATGGGTTCTGGCGATGATGCCAGCGTTCTGGCGATGATGCCCATGTCTTAACCTAAGTGCATACTGCTATACCCCGCCGCGACGCTGGCGTTGTGCAACTGTAGAGTCGGGAATCTCGATAGCCACAGGGCCAAACGAGCAATTAAACATATGATTTGCATACAATGACATAGCTATACTCTCGTTGCCAGCCTGGCAGCTGGGAACGCAGATCCAGGAGGATCTGCCTCCTTCTGACAGACAGGAAGATTAAAAGCCTAACAGTTTACAGCCCAGAAACCGGGTTTATCAGCACCTCACTCATACGAAAAACGCTATATCTGTAGGCTGTATTCGCTGGGCCTAATGTCCCTGAGGGCAGGGGAAACGCCTTCTCCATTACTGATCTGTCTCTTGCTATAAAATATAGCAATGCAATTTTAAAGAATAACTATTAACTGAGTTGCCTTATATCACTGGGGGGGTTGTGCCGGTGGCTGCTCTATGGGTGCCGGTGCTCCCCCACTTTGAGCGGCGTCAGGACAATCACCCAACTGCTCTGGTGTCGGGTTGGCCATATCAACAGCCACAGAGCGAAGCTTCTCTTCTAGCACCCATCCGGTGTCCCCCCGTCGCACCGGCGGCGGAGCCGGGGATTCTGATGCCGGTGTGTGCACGGTGGCGGTAGTGGATCTGCCAAGGGGGGGCGTTGTGCGCGGGGTTGCGGGTTTGCCGTTCGGGGTTGGTGCCGGTTTGTCCGGACTGTTTTTCTTGGAAGGCACAGAATTGTTTTCATCAAGCCCTGGTGCCGGTGGGGGAGTCCCGTCAGGCGTCCAGCAGACCTTCAGCCTTACCGATTTGAGCGTCTCGTCTGTCTTGAGGACTTGCAAAACACTGCCGGCGGGGGCAGTACCCATCACTTCTTGCAGTTCGGCTTTGGCAAACATCACTACCGGCTCACTCTTGACTTCAGGGTTTTCTGCGGTAGAAGAAATTCGGATCGGCGAATACAAAGTCAAGGATAGCGCCGGAGAGGGACTGGCAGATGGGGTAGGGGGTGCCGACGTGCCGGTGGAAGTTGGCTCAGAGTTGGAATCTCCAGTGCGGCTGCTTAGGGAATTAATCTTGCCCTTGAGTTCAGGAATA
>JALOOK010000523.1 GCA_025454445.1 Oscillatoria sp. Prado101
CCTGATGCACCCCCTCCCAGACAAGTTATGGGGGGGATTTTTTTTATTCTTCAAACCTTCCCGGAAGCGCCCAACCGGCGGGGGAATACAAAGGGTAAGATGCACCCTGATGCACCCCCTCCCAGACAAGTTATGGGGGGGATTTTTTTTATTCTTCAAACCATAGCGGTTTTCAGTACGCCTCAGAAACCCGGTTTCTTAAAGAAACCGGGTTTTTCAGTAGATCACTAATATGAAAAACGCTCTAAGTTTGTAGTGAGGGCTTTAGCCCTCACCCAAGTAAGGGCTAAAGGTAAGGACTAAAGCCCTTACTGCAAACAGGAAATCAATCCAGTGTGGACCAAGAAATGGGGAGACTGGGATGGGCTTGCTCGCCGGCATCACCGGCACTGGGTTGGGTTTCCCGATCGAGCACGCTAACCGCTCTGCGGTAAATATCCTCAGCCTGCTGCGGAGAATTGCCAATACTGGTTAACCCCAACTTGCCGAACTGAGACAGGCAACCCATGAGATGGAAAACGGTGCCGGTTTCCGTGCTGCTGTCAAAATGCAGCTGATTATAAGCAATTATATCCATCAAATCGTTGGGCAACAACCCCCGGTAGCGGTCTTTTTGCAGATTGTCGGTGGCGATGTAATATTTCGGACGCCCGTGCTGGCTGTAAAACAGGCCGGTCGAGAGATCGTAGCGACCATTTGTTAGTAGTTTGAGAGTCATAAAAGGATGAGTAGTGCCGCCTTTGCGCAGGTTAATCTCAATCGCCTGCAAATCCCACCGGCCATTCTCTTGCCGCACGGCAATAAAATCCACCCCAAACCGCTCCAACGCCCCTTTTTCCGCTAATTTCATGCCAATTGTCGCGGCGAATTCCTGCAAGCTGAGCCGGTAAGCCTCATCCGCCGGAAACCGGCAGCCCAGAAAAATCTGGCCATCGGGCCCGCCTAAAATCTGGTCGTGGGTGGAGAGGATTTCCACCTCGCCGGTGGGAGTGATGCGAGCTTGGACGCTGGGAGATCGCTTCACTTCCCCTTCTACAAACGCCTCGACAATTGCCCCCAACTCCCGGATGCGACTGCTGAAATTTTCCCAAGTTTCGCCGGCAGCTTGGAAGCGCAAAAAGGGGAAGCTGGCGCGAATCGCCGCCACCCGCTGTGCCGGTGCGACATCCTGCAGGGGGCGCAATTCTAGCAGGGCGTTGCCCTCCCCAGAAAAACCTTCATTGAGTTTAATAACCATGCGTTGCAAAGTCGGTTGCGCACCCCACAGTTCGGCGGCGGCTTCAGCGAGATCGTCAGGATTCCAAACCAGCGGGCTGCCGGCGGGATGGGGGATACCGCACTCAGAAAAAATTTGGCGGCTGCCGCTTTTAGTGCCCCAGCAGAGCAAATCGGGATCGAGCGCCAGCAAGGGGATGTCCAGCAGTAAGGAAAACTCCTTCTCTAAAGGAGTGGAATTGTAACACACCATGTAAGATTTTGCCGGTCGCAATGCCTGGCGTATCCGCTCAATCAGCCGGGGGCGCTCTAGAATCTTGTGGGTTAAAGATTTGGGTGAAGAATCGTAAGTCGAGAAGAGCAGCAAGCGCTCGCGAGCGTGGGAAAAGGGAATTCCCGGCAACAGGTCGAGATAGTAATCAATCACGCTGGGGTGCAGCGGTTGCGACGTGACGTAAATCAGCCGCGTCCGCGGATTCCGCAGACGGATTAAAGAAAAAAGGTGCCGTTCTTCGTAGTGATCTGCGCCTTGAACCTTCTGCAATTCTCGCTGATCGAGGCTGAGAGAGGGGACGACCAAAATATCGTAATCCCCACGGTCGAACTGCTCAATTGTCTGCCAGCGCTCGCGCAACTGTGTCTGCAGCTGCTGGAAAAGATCAGCCTGTTTAGTCCCAGAGAAACTCAGCGTTTGCATAACCTCAACTCCACTCACATCCCTTTTATAAAGATTTTAGCAAGCCGGTTAGCTAAACAGATATCTATTGTAATATTTGGTAATATTTTGCCAACACAGCGCTTTCAACCAGCCTGTGGAGCAGTAGAATTACTCATGCCTAAACAGGCCGGCATCATTATATCAGTGGACAGCCAGTTTAGGACATTGTGTGGGAGAGAACGCCTGTTCTACGAGATATAGCTGTAGTCACTTGGATTAGGACACGCTTGACATCAGGGACAAATGTCCTACGCCTTATATTTGTAGGTACGGCGTAAGCGTTGCGGCGCGGAGTGCGCTACGCCCTAGCCTCATACCCTCAAGGTCTAATGTCCTAACCTAATCCCGCTTGCCCGCGCCGGCTTTTGTTATTCAGATAGGAGCAAACAGCGCATTTCTTGTGCTTGCTGCTGCATTCCGAGGCGCTTGAAGGCATCCAGCGCCTCAGCCGGCCATTCACGGGCTTTTGGGCGGGAACCATCTTTTAGAGACGCGATATATCGCGTCTGAAATCTCCCAGATTTATCGCGTCTCCCTCCCCGGCGTCTGAGATTTATTACCTTTCCAAAAAGTGTTGCTCAACCCAAATATCCCCGCCACCGCCAACAGCACCGGCGTCAGCCAATCCCCCCAGCGCACATACAGCGTCTGAGAAAGCCGGCGATAAATCGTCGCCGCATGAATCTCGTAGGTATTTATCCCAGACATCCACAAAGTTCTGCCGTGGGGGTCAACAATTCCAGAATAGCCGGTGTTGGTCGCCCGCACCGCCCAGCGGTCGGTTTCGATTGCCCGCATCACGTCTTGGGCGTGGTGCTGCGCTGGCATTGACGGGCTGTAGTGGGCGTTGTTAGACGCCGTAAGGATAAATTGCCCCCCTGACGCCGCCTGACGCCGGAAGTGTTCGGCAAAAGCGGACTCATAGCAAATACCGACAATCGCCCGACCAAAAGGCGTATCCAAAAGCTGCTTAGCTGAACCGGCAGCCAAGTGCGCGTCCAAAGGCGACAGCCGGTTAATTAAGCCTCCCAAAAATTCTTCAAAAGGAATGTACTCCCCCAGGGGGACTAGCTTAGACTTATCGTAGCGGCTGAACACCTCCCCGGTGCCGGTGACAGTAAACAAACTGTTGGTAAAGCTCAACCCTTTCCGCCCAAATCCTCCCACCCACACAAGCACACCTTTATCCAGAATTGCCTGATACAAAGAACTGTACTGCAGATTTTCTTTTGCCCACACAAAGGGCAACGCAGTTTCAGGAGTGAGAACGGCGTCCACTCCCTTTTCTGCTAAAGTTTTGTAGCCGGTGGTGTAGCCTTCTATTGCGCGACGCCCGCCTTCTGAGTACAGCTTGATTTCGTTGGGAATATTGCCCTGAATTATGCCGACTTTCAAGGCATCTGCTGGTTGCTGAGTCAGGGGGCGGCTGTAGAGGGCAAAACCGGCCAGGTGCAAACTCACCAACACTCCCACCGCCAAGCGCAAATATTTATTATTCAACCGCAATAACGGCAAAAGCGCTGAGAATAATTTCTGATCCTTTGCGATCTCAGCGTCTTTT
>JALOOK010000095.1 GCA_025454445.1 Oscillatoria sp. Prado101
ATTTTCAGACCCTGATTAGAGCGGGTGTGGCTCTAGCAGATATTGCAGAAGATCCTCGCACTCCCGCCGACATTCTAAAGCAACTCTTAGAGCGAGGCCAGCAAGAGGCCATTGCCAAAAATCCTGCGGCTCCCGAATCCTTACTCAGACGAATTGCAGACCGGCCTCAGCCACATGACGGTGTGTTGAGGGTTATCGCTGAAAACCCCAAAGCTCCCCCCGATTTGCTGGTTCGATTTGTCAGACAGCCGCATGAGAACCGCACTCACAGTAATGTTTCTATGCTAGATTTGGTGCTGGCCAACCCAAATCTGCCGGTTGAGGAGCGCTATCGGTTCCTGCTTGAAAAAGAAGAAGATGAGAAAAATGCCAAAGCTCGCGAGTTTATGTCGCACCGACCGAAGAGCCCTTACGCACTGGCGGAAGTGGTGAAAAGTGGCGACCGCAACGCTCTATACAGCGCCGCCCGCAATCCTCTGACACCGGCTCACATCCTGGAACAGCTGGCAAAACATCCCGATGAAAGCGTTCGCCGCGAGTTGGTGGACAATAAAAACTTGCCCGCCAGCATTCGTCTGGAACTCGCCCGCGATCCGAGCCTTTCTGTGCGGTGCGAGCTAGCACGCAAGCACCCCCACCGGCAAACTCCCGCGCAAGTTTTAGAACTGCTGGCCAACGATGAGTCGGAACAGGTCAGGCAATACGTTGCAGAAAACTCCGACACACCGGCAGAGATTTTGGTGAAGTTGGCGAATGATACTAGCCGCAAAGTCAAAGCTAACGTATCGAGCAATCTCAACACGCCTGTAGAGGTTTTGGAACGCTTGGGTTTCGAGGAAGGAATTTTTAGCCCCCGCAACCCGAATACTCCAGGCAGCGTTCTGGATCGCGCAGTATCCCAGATGCCGGCAGAGAAACTAGAGGATTTCCTGCAATATCCGGTTAAAGGCTCCCAAATGCCTGCCGGCACTCTAGCTCGACTGGCTTCTCACAGCAATCATTCCGTGCGCTATCAAGTGGCAGCCCATCCCAACACTCCAGGGAGCACCCTCGAAAGACTGTCTTTCCACTCTAACGTTTATATCGTGCGTGCGGTAGCCGCGAACCCGAATACTCCCCCGCACATTCTCGTGCGACTGACTGGCCATCCTGACTGCACAATTCGTTATGACGTAGCGAAAAATCCCAATATTCCGCCGGCGGCGCTGGAACTGCTTGCCCTGTATAGCGAAAGTGAAGCGAGCGCACCTCCGATCTCTAAGGATGGTTTATATACCGTGATTGAGGGTGCTGACATCAACGAAATTCGCTGGCTCGTTGCCAGAAATACCCGCACTCCTCTGCCGGTTTTGCAGAGGCTGGCGCTCAGGGAGATTGTGAGGCTCGAAGAGACGGGGCGGCTTTCCGAGCCGGTGTTTTCTCCCACAACGGTTGAAGATGTGCTGGAAGCTTTGGTTAGCAATCCCAGCTTGACTCCCCAGATTTTAGCCAGCTTAGCTGTCGCTCCCAGTCCTAAAATTCGCCGTCTCTTGATAGAGCATCCCAACCTGACTCCTGAACTTTGGCAGCAGCTTGCAGGAGATGAGGATGCTTCCGTGCGGGGAGCGCTCGCTTCTCACCCCAACTGTCCAACTTCGATTCTGGAAACTCTCGCTAGTGATAGGGAGAGAGACATCCGCCAAAAAGTGGCAGCCAATCCCAACACACCGGCAACTACTCTGGAATTTCTCAGCCGAGATGTGGATGCCGGCGTGCGAGTGGCGCTCGCTGCCAATCCCAAGACAGCCGGTGCTCTCTTGGAAAAGCTAGCGCAGGATGAAAAAGTTGAAGTCCGCCGCGCCGCCGCCCAAAACCCAAACACGCCAACTTCTCTTCGAGAATCCCTGCGAGACTTGCTGCGCCAACCTATTTCCTCTCAACCCAGCCCAACCTTGCGAGGGCTGAGCCGCATTTACAATCCCAACACCGATGATTTGCCAACCGTACTCTCGGAATACGCCCAATCTCCCAACGCTTTTGTTCGCTTTGTTGCCCTATCGCACCCCCTAACGCCGGCTCCCGCACTCCGACAGGGAGCTCAGTCTCTATTTTGGCTCTTGCGCTGTGCCGTCGCCGGCAATCCCGACACTCCTGCAGACATTCGCCGGCAACTCGCACAGGACAGCAACCGCATTGTGCGAGCCACAGCCCGAGCCTATCTGCCCAACTCAATCCTGTAACTTTATGAATCCAAAAACAGTACAAATTCTCGCCACCTTAGAGGTTTTCCTGGGGAAAAAGCTGGTGGGATGCCACTTGCCAGACAATTGCATTTCTTACTGGCAACCTTTCGCCTGGAATTCCGCAGAAAACGGCGAGCTAAATGTTCTGAACATCCTCCAAGCAGAAGGCTGGATGCACCTGACCGATCCAGAAGTAGCTTTAGAAAGCTGGCAGCAAATAGAGCGCAGGGGAACCGCTACGGAAGACGGCGATTACTACGCTCCCAGATGGAAGGATCGCGAAAATATTTTAGCTCCTGAAATTTCCCAATCTAGAGCAGGCTCCTATCAAGCTCTTCTCCAACTTTTACAGGGCCGGCTAAAACAGTTAAAAGCTTTTAAGTTAAGCTGCTCGACAGACTTCGCTTGCTATATTCTTTTAGGAGAGACAGAAACAGGGGACTGGCTCTGCATCGCTCCAACCGTCCCTCAAGAGACACCCGATTTTGGAGATATTATCGTTACTGAACCTTGCCCTAACTCAGAATTCAATGCTGCGGTACAAGAGACAGCTCTTTTGCTTCAAGGAGAAATTGACAAGATTTTATCAGCTCTGACCCCCATAAGTATCTACGGTCACTATGAAGGGGATTATGACCACACCTACGACCACAAAATTGTTTGTGAAGTGGCAGCTACAGATAAATTGGCTCTCCAAGCAGCGCTGCTTTCGTCGGGGTTACTCGTTCTGGGCCAGTTTAGGGAATTGTATCTGGAACGCAAAGATTGGGTTTGGGATGATTATAGTATGCAAAAACAATGGGATAGCGTTTTCCAAAAATATAGAAAGCTGAATGTTTTTCTTAAAAAATACTTTCCCAAAATGGTCATGTACAGATTGAGGTTCTGGGATCTGGAACATATTTATATCCTCGGCCAGCCGGCAGGGGACGATTGTGCTGGCCTAAAGCTGGCCAGTAAATATATCTACAATCGTTATTAATTGTTTGGAAGCTGAGAGAGGATTTTGCTATGATAGGGGAAGGAATGATTGAACCGCCAAGACGCCAATTAAGAGGGGGAGAGAATGCTAGGAATTAGAGGGGAGAGGGGGGAATATTGGGCTGCTATTTCTGATGTGAACCGGCAAGCTTTCGGTGGGGAGGGGGAAGCTAGGTTGGTGGAGAAAATTCGGGAGTCCGCTAGTTTCAATCCGGAGCTGTCTCTGGTGGCGGTTAACGATGGAGAAGTGGTTGGATATGTGCTGTTTAGTGATATAATAATAGAGGGGCGATCGGGGGATGTGCCGGCACTGGCTCTGGCACCTCTGGCGGTGAGTCCGGAATTCCAAAACCAAGGGATTGGCTCTGAACTTGTGCGGCGGGGTTTGCGGGAGTGCCGGCGGCTGGGCCACAAAATTGCCGCCGTGCTGGGACACCCGAACTATTACACTCGCTTTGGCTTTTTCCCGGCAATAGAGAAGGGAATTTCAGCCCCGTTTCCCGTTCCCGATGAGGCATTTATGATGCTGGAACTGGTGCCGGGGGCGCTGGATGGAGTCACCGGCACGGTTATCTACCCGCCGGCTTTTGATGAAGTCTAGCTTGCTGAGAAACCGGGTTTCTTTTCAGAAACCCGGTTTCTTAACGGCGTGCGAAACCTCTCCTCTCTCTTCTTGGCGAACAGGCGCGTTTACCCTGCGGGTAGGCCGCAAGGCCGTGCGCTCTTGAGCGCTAGCCGAGAAAGCGCGTCTATGGCGGTTTCTGATCTTCAAATAAACTAAATCCCGTGACTTTTACCAATCACCCAATTGCGCCGGAAAAAGCGGGCGAGCTCTCTTTCTTCGAGGGACAAATAAATCGGGCGTCCGTGGGGACAGGTGCGGGGGTGGCGCGTTCTCTGCCACTGATCTAATAGAGTCTGCATTTCTGGGAGGGTGAGGGGGGTGCCGTTGCGGATGGCGCTGCGACAGGCGGTGGCGACTTGGGCTGTTTGCAAGTCGCCGCAGCTGAGTTCGAGGAGGGCGTCGGCGCAGTCGTGGCGCTTGGCGAGGAGTGCCGGTGCGTTTCGCGCCGCCCACAGCCCTTCGCCGAAGGGATCTATTTCTATGCCGATGCGCTGGAGTTGCTCGACTTGAACCGGCTTGAGCTGGCTGAGGATGGCGGGGGGTTCGAGGGTGACCAGGTGCCAGTTGTCCTGCAGTTGCTCGTACAAAACCCGCTCGTGGGCGATGTGCTGTTCGACTAACCACAAACCGGCGGGGTGTTCCGTCACTATATAGGTGTTGTGAACTTGGGCGAGGGCGCGAAGTTTGGTTAGGGGAGGGGACTCCTGAGTGCTATTGGGTGCCGGGGCGACGGTGCGGCTGGCGCTGTAACCGCCTCGGGCTTCGGAGGCTTTGAGCAGGCGATCCACGCGCTGCTGGCCAACATTGGGCTGGTTGGCCGTGTTCAAATTCAGGGCTTGCTGGATGGCACCGGCAAGGACTTCTTGCCAGTGGGGGAGGTTGTGCAGGTAAATTTCTGCTTTGGCGGGGTGCCGGTTCCAGTCGAGTTGGTCTGGGGAAATCCGCAGGTGGGCGAAACAGACGGGGTAGCGATCGCGGGGCAAGGTTCGCCCAAAGCTGCTGAGGATGGTTTGCTGGAGTTCGGGGGCTCGCACTGTGCGCCCGTTGACGGCCACTTTTACCCAGTCGGGACGCTGCCGGTGGCACCGGTCGGGCAAGCCGAGCACTAATTCTAGGGTGCCCTTTGCTCCTTCTGTGTTTGGGGGTGCCGGCAAGGGTGCGGTGAGTTGCTGCAAGTCGCTCAACCGCACGTCTCGCAGGACTTGGGGCAGGATGTGTGCGGCTGTTGGGCCCGGGCTGAGGGTGAGCCACCGGCGGTTTTTTTGCTCGATCTGCCAGGTGACTTGGGGGTGGCACAGAGCCAGGTGGTAGATGGTTTCTTGAATGGAGCGCAGCTGCTGTGCCGGTGAGGGCAAGCCCAGGCGTCTGGCGGGCCACCTGCCGAACAGGTCGGAGACGGTGACCACGGTGCCGGGTGCGAGGGCTGCAGCGGTTAGGAGTGCCAGCTCTCCGAGGGTGTTATAAACCGCCCGCCAGCTTTCGGGCTCTGCTTTGTTGGGAGTTTTTGGCCGGCTGCATATCTCCAGAGACGCCAGCTGCGCTAGACTGTGTAAAGCTTCGCCGCGAAAGCCCAGACTGGTAATTTTCCAGAGGTCGGAGCTGCTGTGGATTTTGCTGGTGCTGTGGGCAACTGCAGCCTGCAGGAGGTTGGCTCTGTCCATGCCGGTGCCATTATCTGCCACCCGGATGCGCCAGTGTTCAGGCCACAAGGAAATCGCGATCCGGGTTGCGCCGGCATCGAGGGCGTTTTCTGACAGTTCCCGCACCGCCGCCGCCAGAGAGTCTATCACCTCACCGGCGGCGATCAGGTGTACGACTTCTGGGGGTAGGGGTTGGATTCTCGACGCGATTGCAGCCCGTGTGGGGGAGGTGCTAAGCATCAAGCATGCCTCCACTTTTGCATGTGGTGCCGGTTCACCCTCACTTTACTTGCCTTCCTTGCCAACGCCAACCGTAACGACATTCAACTCGCACCCTTTTACCTACTTTTTTAATATCCCTGTATTTTACAGTAGCCGCCGTCAGTAATTTTTTCTTTTTTTTCAGGAAATTTTTAGAAAATTTATGTTCTCGCGCTAGCTAGCAGGGTTGTTAATACCAATGCCTGGATTTGGGATGCAAGGATTTTTGATTTTCAAACCGGTGTTCAAGCCGGAAGTATGGTGCGTTCCGCGTCATCTATTCTAGCACACCATTCTCGCACACTAGATGGTGTGGGGTAGCACGCGGAACTCACCGCTACAGGGGGGTGCGTTCCGACTGAGCATTTTCCGCACACAAACAAGGGGTGCGGTCAGGCGGAACGCACCCTACAGATGCGATTTGTTTTTGGCAGCCTGTTGCTTACTGTTGTCGCGCTAGCTTGCAGGGGTTTTAATACCAATGCCTGGATTTGGGATGCAAGGATTTTGGATTAAAAACCCGGTGTTAAAGCCGGAAGTAGGGTGCGTTCCGCGCTATCCATTTTCGCACAGATAATGGTGCCGACTTGCAAAGCCGTTCGCCGCTACAGGATGGTGCGTTCCGCGCCTGCGCGATTTCCGCTTGCCCGACGCGGAAACAGCCCGATCGGCGGCTAAACTTCGCGCTGCTGGGGGAAGCGTCTGTGGCTGAGTTAAGAGGCGGTTTGGCTGCGTGGAAAGCGATCTCCGGTGCTACGGTAGCCCCTAAATAGGCAACGCCGGATGGGCGAGTCTTTGCGGCGACAGGCGATCGCATCCGCCATCTGGCGTCACACCCTGCAGGCGTCACACAAATTGCAACCTGGCTGCCAGCCCGGACGCTGGCCACTGGTGTGCGATCGCGGTCGCTTCGAGGGGAATTTATAAAGTAAGCTGTTAAGCTAATAATGCTGCCTTTCACTTCATGTATGAGGCAGAGCCTCCAAACCACCGTTCCCAGCTGCCTGGCTGGGAACGAGGTATGTATGAGGCAGAGCCTCCAAACCACCGTTCCCAGCTGCCTGGCTGGGAACGTGGTAAAGTTCCCGACAAATCTTAAGATAAGTTGAAGAGATTGAAAAATCCTTGACAGTTAAAAGTAAGGTGTGCTAAAAAATATACAGGTTAAGCAGAAAGGGTGCAGGCATCTTAATAGGGGTCGGGTCACACCACAATAGGGGTGGCCAATACGCCAATGTTTTTTTACTGCTGACACAGGCGAGACGCCTGTAATAGACACAAAATTTGAGGAAAAGATGGATAGTCTAGCCTACGTACACCTTTGTTTAGCTGAAGAAGACGCCGCCGATATTCCTGAAATCAGGCTGCCGAGCGCCCAGAGTCTGGTGGGAGCAGCCATGACTGTTGCGGTAGCCACATCAGCGATTACTGCAGCACCGGCAGAGGCCAGAACCTTAGTTCCTGGCACAAGCGGTCAAGACGTGGTGCTGCTCCAGGAATTGCTGAAAGTGAATGGGTACTTTTGCTGCAAAGCCACTGGCTATTATGGCCCAGTCACAAAAAAAGCTGTGCAGAAATTTCAATATTACCACGGCATAAAGCCCACTGGGAATGTCGGCCCCGCAACCAAACATGCAATGGGGGCGAACTTCTAAAAAGAAGACACCCTGAAACGCGGAGCGATTAAATTCAGATTTAACGAATTGGCGGGGAATAAACCTCCCGCCAGTCAACGCTTGCTTCTCACGCACGAGATGAAAGGCGGCGATTGTTTGACCTTAAAAGCAAGATTGGGGCAATCCTCTCGGGGGTTGCCCCACAATTTTATGGAATAGTTTGCAGGGTGCGTTCCTTCAGGGAACGGACAGTCTTTCCCTGACAGTATAGAAGAATCCCCAATGCAAGTATCTCAAGCACTATCTTATTACAGGCTGGACTCCCGCACCGGCAAGCAGAAAGCACCCTGAGGGAAATGTTCACAAGGGCAGGTAGGGATTGTTACAAACGCACCCTACTGCGGCTGTGAGTGAGATGCCGGTTAAGTCCCAGCGGCTGCATCACCGACAGCCGGCTGGGAATGGCCCCCTGATGGACGCTGCCGTTTCGTATCATAATTTCTATTCTGGCAAACGCATCGATTGTTTGCCTAGAGGTACAGGAATTTTTAACACCTGACGACTGTGCGAACGGGGAACGAAGGATCGCCCCCTAGAGCCGGCGAAGGATCGCCCCCTGTCAGCCCTTCCTGCCTCTGGCGGGGAATGAGAAACTGGAGGCTCAGCCTCTATAGCGGTTCTCAGTTGGATCGAGGACGCCCGAGAAACCCGGAAGGGGGCGGGCACTCTCACCAGCCCCTACGCTCACCGGGTTTCTCAGTAGATGAGCGATCCTACCTTAATTTTAGGTGAGATAAATTAAATTCATGTGCTCCGATGTCAATGCCGGCTCCTGAGGGTCTGCTATTTCCCTCAAAATCAGTGCGAGCCGCACTGATGGGGGTTCCCGCATCAATAGCCGGACTTGTGGGCAGAATCCGAAAATTTGCTACAGCCGCATTCAGGGATGGATTTACAAAAAGAGGATTAACGCCTATGAGATTCTTGGCTTGTCTGAGATTGGGCGAGCGATCGCTTCCTCTCAGGTTGCCACCGCAAGCCAGGTTATACTCCCACTTGTTATTAGTGGATTCTCCCTCAATAAAGTCTAGCTTGTCAGGAGCGCTCGCACAAGCTATATTGTTGTAAAACTGAATATTGCTGGAAAGGTAAGCTGATAGCTCCCCTTTTAAGTTACCGTCTAAGTTCTCGAAATTGCTATTGTGAAATGAGGTATTATTCCTGACCGTTACATTGTCGCTTAGAAAGATATGAATTCCCCGCCCGCCATTAGAAAATACAATATTATTTTCAATCAGTGTTGAAGCGGTGTACTTGGGTCTAGGGGTTTGAGATTGCGTCTGCCGGAAGTCATCGATAATAATGCCGTTTCCATCCGTAATCTTTCCATCTTCTCTGGGGACTATGTTTTGGTTGTAATAAGAGATATTGCCTCGGATGATATTGTGAAACCCTGGTTCGCTGTCAAAAGCGATAGCCTGATAAATGGAAATGCCGCTGCACTGGTAATGCGACCTAAAGGCGTTGCGATAAACTCTGTTACCTTCCACATGCAGGTAATCTGTCTCTTGACCGGAAACACCGCCACAGCCGGCATCATGGAGTTCATTGTTTATGATTCTTGTGTGATGGTTTCCCTTTCCCACATGGATGGCAGAGCCGGTGAGAATGGAGGTGACGTCAAAACCGTTTATTTCTATATAGTTACCCTCGATTCTAAAGGTGCCGTCCTGAGTTCCGATTACAAATGGCTTGTGACCAGGGAAGGCTTGAAAGGCAATCCATTTATCAGGTGTTCCCGATTGAGTCACCGTAATATTTTCCTGGTAAGTTCCATTTTTCACATATACACTATCGCCTGCCGCTACCTTTTGGTTAACTTTTACTATGGTTTTAAAGGGGAGATATGCTGTGCCTGTATTGCTATCATTTCCGCGCTCGCCATCGACATAATATATTGTGCCGGCGCTTCCCCTAGAGCCAAGGGATTGACTGATTCCTGGCACCTGAGCCGGTGTTAGGGCAGCGCTTCTATTACAACTTTGTACGCCATTGACTTCTCGCACCGGCTCGACTGTGACTCGCTGGTACTGATTTGGAGATAACCAATAACTCTTGCCAATATGACAGATAAATATTGTCAGGAAAGCAGCCGTTAAAACTGTCAAAAAAGTTTTCATAACGCCAGATATCAACATGGCACCGATCTCCTGATTGTGTGTGGGGTGTGACCTGCGATCTAGGGGGTGTAAAAACCCCCTCAGCCACAGGGAAGTTTTTAGCTCGCTTGCCACCCCTCACACCCTATCTACTCCCATCCTGTTGGGGCTTGTGAATAATTGCCAGCCAAACAGACTTGTGAGCCATTGAGCCAAAAAAAGCAGCACAAATCGGGGATTGTGCTTCAAATGGCGTTTCCACAAACGTTTTGGATCCATTGCTATGCGGAACAGCCATTCCAAGCCCATCTGTTGCATCCATCTGGGAGCTTGTTTGACGCGACCCGAATGAAAATCAAAAGCCGCTCCCACACCTATCATAACAGCAGGAATGCGATCCTGATGAGCTTTCATCCAAAATTCCTGTTTCGGACAGCCAATGCCGGTGAATAAAATCTGGGCTCCAGACTCTATAATACGCTCAGTGTAAGCTGCATCCTCATCGGGCGTCAAGGGGCGAAATGGTGGTGCGATCTGGCAAACGATCTGAATTTCTGGGAAACGGTTGCGCAGGAATGCCACAAATGCCGCCAAGCTTTCGGGGGTTCCGCCGTACAGCCCAATTTTAACACCCATGCGGGCGGCGGCTTCGCACACATGTAAAGTCAGAGCCGGTCCGTAGACGCGAGAGGCATTTTTCACACCAAGCGCACGCAAAGCCCACACGAGAGGCATGCCATCAGGTGTGACTAAGACAGCACTGTTAACTAGACGAGCAAAGGTTGGGCTGTCATAGGTTTCCATTGTCATGTGCACGTTGGAAACGCAGACGCAGTAGCTGTTTCTTGTTTTAGCCAAAGCTAAAATTATTGCTGTTGCATCTTCATAGCTGGTAGCATCGACTCGCATGCCAAGTATGTAGCGATGTTCTAGCGTTGCAAGTTGATCGAGAGATAATTGCATATTTTCATGTCTCATTTTGGGTTGGACATAGAAATTAAATTGGCATCAAATACTTGGAAGATGTCCTCTGTATGCTCTGACATTAAAAGGTTTGTAGTTGGGCTTTAGCCCAAAGTTTGTAGTTGGGCTTTAGCCCAAAGTTTGTAGTTGGGCTTTAGCCCAAAGTTTGTA
>JALOOK010000096.1 GCA_025454445.1 Oscillatoria sp. Prado101
GACACATATTCGCCGGCAGGTGAATCGGAACATGGCGAACATCATGAGCACGAGCACGAACACGAGCACGAACACGAGCACGAACACGGGGAACACTGCGAACATGACCATCACCACCACCACCATTCCGACCACTTAGCGAATGATGGGTTTGTGTCGGTTTCGTTTCAGAGCGACCGGCCTTTTTTGGTGGATAAGTTCGAGAAGTTTTTGTACGAGCAAATGCCGCAGGATGTTTTTCGCGCTAAGGGGTTGCTGTGGTTTAAAGAAAGTTCTGACCGGCAGATTTTTCAGCTGAGTGGGAAGCGGTTTGACATTCAGCAGGATGATTGGCCTCAAAAAAAGAGCAACCAGCTTGTTTTTATCGGGCGGAATTTGAATGCCGGTCGCATTCGCGAGCAGCTAGAGGCTTGTCTCGACCGGCAGTAGATTTGCAGGAGTGGGGGCGGGTTGAGGGATGGGTGAGGGCTGACAGCAGATATGTGGTATAAAGCCGCCCCTAGCAGCAGATATATAGCGGCTCTCATCCTTTGTGAGGTACTGAGAAACCCGGTTTCTTTAAGAAACCGGGTTTCTGGGGCGCAGTTCATCCAACTGATAACCGATCTAGCGGTTCTAATAAACCGCCGCAGTTCCGGTTACGCCAAGGCAAGAAAAGAGAGAGGATTTCACAAACCATTCTGAACTGCTATATGTTGAGCTATCCCGCTCCTCGCTCGCGGGATATTTCGGTCTCTCACCTGCCGGTGACGGATTTGAAAATTACTTGTCTAACAAGGGGTTCAATTGTTTGTAACGGAATAAATTGTATGCTCAATGCACTGAATATTATCGGCGGGATGGGGATTGGGAACCGCCGGAAATACGGGCTAGCTATTCTGGCTTTTTTCGTTTGCCTGTTTTTGGGGAGTTTCGGCGGTTGGGCGCAGAGCAATCGCTCTCCTAAAGTGATTGCGACTTTTCTGCCGGTGTATCTGTTTGCTAAGGCGGTTGCCGGTCAAAATGCTGGGGTTGAGATTTTAATTTCCCCCGGAAGTGAAGTGCACGAATATCAGGCAAAGCCAGCGGACGTACAGGCGATTGCCACGGCGGATATCCTGGGAAAAAATGACTTGGGTTTAGAGGAATTCCTCTCTCAGCTTATCTCCAGCGCCGGCAATCAGAAGCTCAAGCAAATTGACGCCAGTCAAGGAATCCAAACCCTAGAAGATGGCAACCCTCATGTTTGGCTAGATCCAGTTTTAGCTCAAAAACAAGTGGCCAATATTCGCGACGGGCTGAGCGCGGCTAACCAGGCGAATGCTAGCACCTATAAAGCCAATGCGGAAGCGTATATCAAGCAACTCCAAGCTTTGCACCAGGAGTTTGAGAGCCGCCTCACTCCCTTGAAGGGCTGTACGTTTATCGCCTTCCACGATGCTTACCCCTATCTGGCAAAACGCTACGGGCTGCAACAGGTGGCTGTGGTGGAATTGCCGGAAGACAGCATGACTCCGGGGGATATCTCGCGAGTTATGGAGACAGCCAAGCGCTTCAAAGTTAAGTTTTTGATGGCGGAACCGGGCGCTGACAGCCAGCGCCTCCAGCAGCTGGCGACAGATTTGGGTTTGTCGGTGCGGTCTTTGGACCCGCTGGAACAGGGGGATTTGGACCCTCAATATTATTTTAAAGCGATGCGGCAAAACCTGCAAACTTTGGAGGCGGCTTGCCGGTGATGTTTTTTGCGGAACTGGGCTGTTTGAAGGGAGCCGGTTTCGCAATCCAGTTTTTTGCCGGGGCGAGGGGTGCGGAGGGTCACAAGGTGTCACAAATCTGCTAGCAACCTCGCTTTTCTGAGGATATGACAGCAGTCATATTGCGCCATTCATGGCATGGCGCATGGGGCATGGCGCATGGGGCATGGCGCATCAGACTGCGAGCAATGCCCAATGCCCAATGCCCAATACTCTTCAGGCATGGGGCAGCCTCCTATTTTTTGGCAGCACAAATCCTAGAAACCGTTTTTTTGGGTTCGCCCAGAACTCTGGTCTCTCAATCGCAAAAAAATACAAGCATAGAGAAATGACTCAGAGCGGTTACAACCCCCTCCGAGTCAACTCTGATTTTCAAGCTGCTAGGTGTCTGTCAAGTCATACCAGAAACCGGGTTTCTTTAGATGGAAAGAACGCACTTTGGCCTTTCGCCTGCGAAAAGCCTGGTTTCTTCGTAATTTAAGCCAGCTGGGTGCAGTGTGTTGGGCAGGAAGTGTGCATAGCGCCCGCTCCATTCCTGATTCGGCGGCAAAATCGGCAATTTGCCGGCTGTCGCTGGCCCACAGATCGCGGGAATTGGCGCGAGTCACGAACATGGGGATGTCGCCGCGCCACAAGTCAAGCCGCTCTGCCGGCAGGACTTTCGCGGTTTCGGGGCGGTCCTGAACGTCAACCCAGAGCCGGTCGAACAGGCGATCGCAATCCAGGGCGTTGCGCAGCACATCGGGATGGCAGCTCTCTCGCAGCAGCAAGGCGTAAGTCCGGGTGGGGCGCACTAAGACCCGCACAGCACTGGCGGCGAACTTCTCCAGACTTCCGCCGGCGGACAGTAACTCCTCTCGCTGTTCCAGCAGCAGCAGGTAAATAGCAGTAAATCCACTGACGATTTCTTCTGTGAAATCCAGGGCGTTTGCTGGCACGCCGTTGAGACTGGGGCGATTTTGAGCGGAGCGCAACTCCACCGGTTTGAACCCCACGCGCATCTCATCCGTCGCCACCCCCTCCCAGTAGGGTTGCTTTCCAGGAATCAGCTGGCTCGGTGCTGCGCCGGTACCGCTCAGGTCCACTCCCCTGAACTCCTGAGAAGCCCACAGGCGCTGGGGCAACAGTCCGGCACGCAAGACGGAGTTAGCTAGGGTGTTTTCCAGGGAAAATCGGTTGAGCGAGTCGCTTTTTAAACGCGGGTGGAAAAGCGATTCCAAATCGATTAAAATGGGGTTTTCGCCGGCGGCAATGAGGTTCTCATAGTGAAAATCGGCAGCCTCCAGGGCGTACAGGAGCGCGAGATAGCCTCCCAGGCGCTGGTAAAACTTCTGAATTTCTTCTTTTGAGCTGCAGCTGGAGGCGGTCACGAATTCCACCCAGCCATACTCGCCGCGAGCGATAATTTTTAGGGTTGGGAAGGGGGGGATGCGCTCTTGCTGGTTCACCCAGGTGAGGAGTTCCTGAAAATGCACACCTGCTTCCAGGGATTTTGGCTTGTAGACGACTTGAAAGCCGGTGCTAAACTCGGCAATGCTTACGGTTCTCCCGCCCCAATGGCGGTCGCCGGCGCTGTCACTGAACCGCACCAGCACCCCCGGATCTCTGCCGGCTGTTAATAGGGCGCGGATCTCCTCCCAATCGGCGCAGAGGCGCTGGAGAAATTCCAGACTCGCCGCAACCCAACACTGAATGCAGGTGGCGAGCTGGCGGGCGAGAACGGGATACTCTCGCAACAGGGCAATTTGCACATTGCGGTCTTTCAGGCGCTGCAAGAAACTGGCAAATCGCTCCGCCGGCGTCTCCCCGCCCAGCAGCCCTTGCAAGCGAGCTACGTTGAGTTCTAGCGCCATTGTGCGGCTCAATATCAGGAGCAGCCGCACCGGCAAGCTGTCAAATAATACCGTTTCTACGGTGTTTGGATCGAAGGGAAGCTCCGACAAACTTCCCGCTCTCTCTGCAATCAGAGCCTCGATTCCTTGGTGCAGCCGCTCTCTCCCCAAGGTGACAAGCGGCTCGACAGCGTACAGGAACCCAGACGAATCTTGCGCCGGCTGCCATTCTTTTGGTTCAATTTTTGTGGGACTTGAATTCTGGGGGCGGTCAAACGCTTCGCACAGATCCGCCAGCCAGCTTGGCATCCCTTGACATCGCTGGCGCAAGGACTCAGCAGGTTCGCCAAAAAGGTAGCGAAACTCCTCTTATGTTAGGTTGTCCACTGCCAGTCTGGCTTGCCACCAATCCTGACTGTCAAAAGGAGCCTGCGACCGCCACTTTTTGAGCCGGCGCTCCGCTAAATTGGCGTCAAATTCCTTGTTTGACTGGCCTGCTGCGCCTAATTCTATGCGTTCACCTAGCGCCAGTGCCTGATACCAAGCAGCGTCTTTAAACTCTCTGTCCATCTCTGTCAATTTCCGCTTTTGATAAGTTGGCTGAAATTTGCGCTGATCAGCTTGACTTATCTTTATTTTTGTGATATTACTTACCAGCGCAACTCGTTTTCTGAATGCTCGGAAAACGATAAAAATTAGAACGTCCTCCACTTGCAACGTCCCAGAGGTTTGCCTGAGTTGGAACCCCCTGTCGCTCGTGTTCTCGCGCAGTTGCAAGCACAGGTTGCCAGTTTTGACGGTTTCCGCCACCGCCCCAAAACTTCCGCTTCCCGTGATGGTGTTCAGCCGCACCCCACTCAACAGCCGCAGGGAAGTTGCCGCCTTGATAGAAATCCCATTCTCGGCACTGGTCACCACATTATTGGACTCAATTAAAAGCCGCTCGATGCCGCTATCCTCACTGTCTTCTGCGTTCACTTCAATGCCATTGAGAAAGCCGGTGAAGTCAAAGTCGGGATTGCTGGTGGGGTTGCGGTTCAGCCCGCTGTTTGAAATGGTATTTGACCGAATGGTGACTGACCCCGCTCGGGCGCTACCTGACGGCAAGATCCAAATTCCCAGGGCGTCGCTGCTGTCGATGGTGTTGGATTCTATCGCCACCTGTTCGGTGCGGCTGTTTTCTCCCAAGGAGGCCAGGATGCCGGCGGCTCCGCTGTCAGAAATCCGGTTTGAGGTAATACTAACTTGCCCTAAGGTGCTGCTGCCGCCTGAGTTGACGAGGATGCCTTGGAAGAAACTGCCGGTGACAGTATTTTCAGCCACGGATAGCTGTTGCACTTGGCTGCTGTCTAGGGTGTCAACCCGGATGCCGCGAGAGCTTCTGGAGTTGGAGATGGTATTGTTGGCGATTGTGGCAAACCTGACTGTCGAGGTGCCGGTGATATTTACCCGAATGCCATCTCCTGCGGAATTGCTGATGGTGTTGCTGGCGATTTCCAGCTGACCGCTGACGCCGTTGAGTAAAATGCCGCTCCCATCTGAGCTGCTGATGGTATTGTCTCGAATCGTCGGATTGCTGATATTGCTCCCCGCAATGCCGGGATTGCGGGTATCGGCGCTGCCATCGTCAGGGACGGAGATCGCCAGTCCGGAAACTGTGCTGTTATTCCCCAAGGTGACTGTTCCGGTGACCGCCGGCAGCACGCCGGTGCCGGACAGGGGCAGCACCACTGCGCTGCGCTGCGCTGTGTCAATCTGCTGCACCGGCGCAGTTGAGAGGACTGATACGCCGTCTGGTATCTTGAACCCCGGCACTCCAGGATTGCTTCCCGACTGCAGGTAAACAATGTCACCTGACTGGGCTGCGCCGAGGGCTTCCGCTACGCTGCCAAAGGGTTTCTCGAAGCTGCCGGTCCCTGTTGCTGACCCTAAGCTGACGTGCAGGAAGCAGAGGGGATTTCTGCTGTCGGGGCGAGAAGCCGCTACTGTGTCGGTTTTTCTCTGCTCGTCGGCAACAATCGCTGTTTGGCGCTCGACGGATTCCCCAATGCGAGCCAGCGCACTCGGCGTTTTGACTCCCCTGGGGCGGCTGCTAGGAAAGTTCACCGCCGCGCTCAAGACCACACTGGTATCAAAGAGCCGGTCGTTTTGCACCGAGACGCTCAACCCCAGATAGTCGGTAGGTCGGGCGATCAATCTCGCTCTGACGCCGAAAACGCCTTCGCTGCCTTCGGCTGAGTAGTAATACACACCGGCATAGCCGCGCAGGTCGCCGTCCCCGAGGGCTAGCAACCGTCCGCCGGCTTCTACGTCCCCTCCAGTCATCGCTGCCTCAAATTGCCGCACTCGCTGCAACCGCAGGGAGTTTTGCTGGAAAAAGGCTGCGCCGAATGATTCGGAGATTTGGTTGCGGGTATTGCCCACGGGGATGTAAGCGTTGGCGCGGATGTCCCAGTCGTCGCCGAGGGTTTCAAACCCCGCGCCAATTTGGTTAAAAATGCTCTCGCCGGTGTCGCGCATGTCGTAGGCGAGATACCCGCCCAGAATCCGGTTGCCGGAAGGGCTGTATGACCGGTATCCCAGCACGGCGCTCCCACAATCACGCGGATTTGCTGGACAAGAGCAGCCGCCCTTCCATAAAGGTGAGGTTGCTTCCCGGTGTCTCGAACAGGGGAAGAAAGGCTTCAACGCTTGCAAACGGGTCGTAGCCCGCTCCCTCGGTGGTGTAGCGCAGCCCGAACCGGGGACTGACTGTCTCGCCTGTGCCGGTTGCGGTTTCTGCCTGTTGCGCCGCCACTGGCGCTGCCAGCGCCCACAGCAGCAACCCCCACCAGCCCACTGATTTTTTCATTCACTTTAGATCCCAGACGCACTTTGATAATGATTATGATTTTTATCATACAGGCAAGATGTGCCGGAAAAGTCTTATGCTTTTAATTTGCTTGTCTTGCTGGAGGTTTCAGAGCCTGAATGACGGCAATTTCATTATTAATGAAAGTGTTGCCGTGCCGTACCGGAAGTGTCCATATACTTAATGCTGCAAATTAAACGCAGTATTAGAGGCTAGCGCTCGCCGCAATCTCGCCGGGGGGGAACTCTGCTGTTTTGGGCCACACGCTACTGGCCTGGTGGCCGGCGCAATTGGCCCCTGTAGGGCTAATGCCCAACTACGAACTTTTGGGCTAAAGCCCAACTACGAACTTTTGGGCTAAAGCCCAACTACGAACGTTTGGGCTAAAGCCCAACTACGAACTTTTGGGCTAAAGCCCAACTACGAACTTTTGGCTTGTGCTGTGAAACCACTTATAATGATTGATAGTGATTATCATTATGTGACAAGGAGGCCATTGCGGTATGGTGACTGCGACGAAGGGTTCTTCTGTGCCGGTGACGGTGCTCACCGGCTATCTGGGGGCGGGGAAAACAACGCTGCTGAATCGCATCCTGACTCACGAGCACGGGCGCAAGGTGGCGGTGATTGTCAATGAGTTCGGGGAGGTGGGGATTGACAACCAGCTGGTGATCAATTCCGTCGATGAGGAAATCTTCGAGATGAACAATGGCTGCATCTGCTGTACGGTGCGGGGAGATTTGATTCGGATTATCGGCAATTTGATGCGCCGGCGGGACAAGTTCGACCATCTGGTGATTGAAACAACGGGACTGGCTGACCCAGCGCCGGTGATCCAGACGTTTTTTATGGATGATGATGTGCGCAGCCAGACGAGTTTGGATGCGGTGGTGACGGTGGTGGACGCTAAGCATATCTGGGAGCACTGGGACAGCAGTGAGGCGCAGGAGCAAATTGCGTTTGCGGATGTGATTTTGCTGAACAAAACGGATTTGGTTTCGGCTGAGGATCTCGATAAGCTGGAAAGCCGGATTCGGGGGATGAATGCGATGGCAAAAATTTACCGGACTCGCCAAACTGAGGTGGGAATGGAGGCGCTTTTGGGGGTGAGGGCGTTTGATTTGCAGCGGGCGCTGGAGATTGACCCGGAGTTTTTGAGCGAAACGGCTCACGAACACGATGAAACTGTGTCTTCTGTGGCGCTGGTGGAAAGGGGGGCGCTGGATGGGGAAAGGCTGAATAATTGGCTGGGGGAACTGTTGCTTTCCTCAAGGGCAGGATATTTTCCGGATGAAGGGGATTGTGAATATTGCCGGGGAGGAGAGCCGCTATGTGTTTCAAGGGGTTCACATGCTGTTTGACGGAACGGCTGAGGAATTCAAGGCGATTCGTCAAGAAGTGTTGTCACGCTTTCCCGACGCCGACGTCCCTGGGTAGAAACATGCTACGGGAAGGCACGGCTCGGCGATTCGAGCCACGCCACTTTCCTCGACGCCGGGCACCAGCGGAAACGCAGAGTCATCCCAGAAAGACATCTTCCGGGAGGTCCACGTAGCCGATGACGAAGGCTTACGATTCAACCGGCGGCGGCCAAAAATGTCTGACTTCAGGACCGACCCGATCCCCCGCTCGGTTGCAATCGATGGTTGCGTGATCGGTTGGGACGTATCATATCGCTTACTTGGTGATGTCAGACAGACGGGCCTGGGCCGGCCGTCCCCGGCGCCCACTCGGCCCATTGGAATCTCGTACCCTCCTCAGGCCTCTTCTGCCGGACGATTCCGCGGCAACCGTGGCCGGGCAATATCTCCCAGTCAATTTCGAAGTAGGCCAGAATCCCGCCTGCCCATTCGCCTTCCTTGGGCCATGTGCGGGGAGGTCGCGCGCCGAGGAAATCAGCATAGATCAGCCAAACCTTTACTTGCCCGCGGGCAGGGCGGTTGTCTCCTCCGAGGTGCAGCAAGAACGGGTCGGATTTCACGACATGCACGATGGTCTGTAGGTCCGTCTTTGACATCCCTTCCGTGTGCCACTCTGCAGAGACACAGAGGACAGAAGAACAGATCCGTTTCCGTTTGTCGTAGAGACGTTTTTCTGTCTATTGTTTTTCTGTCGGATGGCATTCAGATCGCCTCTTTTTCGTCGGCGCCGCGAAGGTTCTTTAGGATGTTGCGCGACCTTGTCCCATCCGCCTACGATCCGATGTGGTCGCAATCCACGGGGAACCGGATTACGGTGGGCCGGCGCTCGCCGTCCGCTTCCACCTGGCGTTTTCCAATGTCCGACCGTCTCCCGTTGGTGGATGCCCCGATGCGTTTCGCTCTGGCCCACCCTACGTGAATGATCCGGTTCAGGACCTTGAAGACTCCCTGCGGGCAGCCTCCAGGATCTGTCGCGCCTTGGCCAGTTGGGCTTCGGCGCGGCGGTCGTCGCGGGTGTCCGCGGCGCTGAAGCTGCGGCGACGGCGGACTTCGGGCAGGAATTCGTTGAGCGCGATGCAGCACCATTTCAGCCGATAGACGGGCAAGAGCCGGGCGACTCGCCAAGCGACACCGTCGGCGCGTGGGAGTGATTCCAGGAGGAGATCGCGGAACGCCTCCCACATCGCCTTGGGGACGGGCACTTCCACCTGGCAGCGGAAATCGCAGAGCAGTTTTGCCGGATCGTCCCAGCCGGCGTATTCGAAGTCGAAGAACCTCAGCCTCCCGCCGGGTTCGAGCAGCGCGTTGTGGAAGCCGAAATCCGAGGGCGAAACCCAGCGTTCGTCGCGTCGAAGCTCGCCGTACAGGCTCTCGCGGGCCGAATCAGCGGACTGCACCACCGCCGCGTAGACCTCGCACCAAAGGGGGCTGAGGTCGTCCCGGACAAACAGCTGCACCTCGCGGTCCAGGTCCGATTCGACGGGCGCGGCGGCCAAACGATCGATCCGCCGCCCGACACAAGCCAGGTGCTGATTCAGGCTGAAATACGCCTCGGCGGCGGCCGGCAAGCCGGCCGCCTGGTCGCTGTCCCGGGCCCGGATCAACCGGCGGCAGAAGTCGGCGGCCTGAGCGATCAAACGATCGTCGATTTCCTCAGGCTGCACCCGCCGGCCGTCGATCCATTCGAAAAGGGCCAGCCGCAACGCGGGCTCGGCGGCCAGCAATCGGGGTACGGCCTGGATGCCGGCGCCGGCGGCAAACCGCACGAAGGCGATCTCGGCCCCGAACCGGTCGCGCGGATCTTGGGGATGCGCGAAGTACTGCTTCAGCAGGAAGGCCTGTCCGGCCCACTCGACTCGGAACACGGCGTTGTTGGCGCCGCCCAGCAGACGCTGGATCTCGGGCGCGGGCGCCCCGTGCCGAGTCGGCGGCGTGGCGTCGTGGAGCAAGGCCAACAGCCGCTGGGGATCGATCGATTCGGGCCAGCCGGGCGCGTTCATGCGACCTCCATCAGCCATTCCCGGGCCGCGTCCCAACCGCCCAGACTGAGAAACGGCAGACCGGTCGCACGGCGACTCCAGGGATCGAACAGCAACGGTTCCACGCCGCGGGGGAAGTCGGGCAATTGGAGGAACTCCGGCAAGTCATCGATGAAGTGGGTGCAGCCGCAGCCGGAGATTCGTTGCAGCTTGCCTTCTTTCGTGTCGTCGAAAAATACGCACGATTCCGGCAAGCCGATGCCTTGCGGATCGTGGAATCCTTGCGTGGCCAGCCAGCCGCGGGCGGCCTGTGGCAGGTCCACGCGCGGGCCGCGCACCGGCCACTGCGTTTTATGACTGATCACGAACCAGGGGACCTCCCGCTGCCGGCACAGTTCGAAGAACCGGTGGACGCCTGGAAAGGGCTGAGCCTCGCTGATCCGCCCGCCATACGCCAGACCCTGCAGTTCGGTCCAATCGTCCTCGCGGCCTGCGGCGCGCAGATAGTCGCGGACCGCTTCTTTCTGGGCCGGCACCGTCGCGGGGATCCAGTCCCGTTCGCGCGCCAGTTGGTGGAACAGCGGGTCGTAGCAGACGATCGTGTTGTCGAAGTCGACGCCCAGGATCATAGCGACATGTCGATCAGCGGTCGGGCGACCTGCTGTGTTTCGAGGGCGGCCAGGGCCAGGTTGACTTGCTGCAGGGAATACGCCGCGGATTGCAGGGGACGCAGGTCCAATTGCCCCGCCCGGACCAGTCGGCAGTACACGGGGAAATCGCGATCGGGGTTGGTATCGCCGCCCCAGGTGCCCAG
>JALOOK010000524.1 GCA_025454445.1 Oscillatoria sp. Prado101
GGTTTCTCAACCCCCGCAGCCAGAAACCGGGTTTCTGCGACAAACCTGGCATCTGAGCCGAGAAATATATTCAGAAACCCGGTTTCTCAACCCCCGCAGCCAGAAACCGGGTTTCGTAGGAGTTACCCGGTTTCTCAACCCCCGCAGCCAGAAACCCGGTTTCTCAACCCCGCCAACCAAAATTCATCTCGTTACATAGCCAATTACAGTCGTGGGGGCGAGTGGCTCAATATCAGTATCGAAACCGCCCACTTGATTGGTGCGGATCGCCCACAAATAAGCCCCATGCCCCAACAAAATATGAGCAATTTCATCGTGCGCCCGCCTGGGTATCACCGTCCTCCAGGTGGTGATAAACTTAATTAAAGTGCCAATAAAATTCTCCTCGCCATTCTTATTAATTCCTGCCAAATTCTCCACCTTTTCGCGCCAGTCAGGCACGACAATTCCCAAAGGAACTAAATTGATTTCCAGCGAATGCGCCAGATCCACCAGCTGCCAAAATCGCACCGTTTGCGCGTCATCAGGATGAGTCTGCAGCCACTTTTGAAGGCGCGGGTTGGATTCCCGATTTTGCTGCATTCGCTGAATCGTCGCATACAGCGCTTGATTCGAGTCTTGCACGCAAGACGTCACCGGCGTTACTACCGACGCGCCAGTGCCATCCCCGATGCGATATCGCGCCGCCATCACGTCTAGCTGTCGGCAAAATTCCTCCAGCGGTGACAGTTTAATGCCCCCAAAGTCGTAATCTTTTGTAATAGCATCTAATTTTACCATAAAATCACATACAGGTCGATTTCCCAGCCAGCCCCGCTGCAAATCTCCCATATAGTTACACCATTTTATCCTCCCCGCTACAATCCCATCTGGATTGTGGGCGTACACTTGCCGGTATTCAATATCAAAGCGCAACTCGCCCGTAAACAAGTCGCGCACAACATAAGCCAGCCCGTAAGCAAAGTGCCCCGTGACAATCCCAAATATTATCGGTTCGCCTTTTTTGCCGCCAATCCCGCCAAAGGCGTGCATAACAATTGCAATGTCTCCTTCCTTCCAGCGCGATATCGCCTCTCTCTCGCTTTTTTCTGCCGCCGCTAAAAGCACCGTTTTTGCTGTACCTTTTTTAGCGCGAGTATTTATCCAATTATCCCACAACAGATATTTCTGGCAACTCAGCCAGCTCAAACGCACTTCATCCGGTGCCGGTGCCGGTTTATCAGTATGTGCGGTTTTCGCCGCCACACTTTCAATACCCGCCCCCACTCTCATTATAGCGCGGGGTTCAATCGCTCGGGTGACAAACACCCCATCCCCATCTCTTTCGCCATAAATGTACCAGCCGTCTGCATTGAACGGCGACTTTTCAATCAGGCGATTTGTCGATCTGGGCACCCCCTGCGGATCTGGCGGCACTTGAGGAATGCGAATTATTTCAAAAGGGCCATCAAATTGCCCATACTTTTTGTTATAATGGCGGATAATAAAGCGGTCACTACCCTGAACTTCCGGTCGCAAAATCGTCACCAGAGCGCTGAGTCTACCGCTAATTTGCACCGGCTCAGCACTAATCTCTAAATTAGGCCAGCCACTGCTCTCTTTCCCCACTACCCTAACGTCTTTTAGCATAACAATCATATCATTTTGCGGGCGGGCACCGGCCAGCGATTCCAGCGGGCCTACTCTTGACCAGTTATTCAACCTGTAGGGATGCACATTCCCAGCTTTTAGGCTCTTTATCGCCTTTTTTTTGAACCGAACATCTCGCGTCACCGCACTGACAAAATCTCGCACTTTTGGGTCATTGCTCCACCGCAACCACAGAATCTTACCCACCAGCTTTTTACAGGATAGAGGGGCATTTTGAACTTCAAATAGCACCGAATCCTCCTGCCTGCGCTGCTTTTTGGCCGGCAAAATCAGGCGACCAGTCCACAAGCCAACTGGCTGATAAAACTGCAGCGCCGCAGTTCGGTCGCGTTTAATTTGCTGCAGCAGATCCGCTGTCATTGGCTCCACCGGCTCCTCTGCTGGCTCAAAGTCCCAGCGCTTTCCCCCAAAGAGTTGGGCAACTTGCCGGCGATGAAAAATCAGGAACAGAATACCCGTCAGAATCAGCAGCCCTATAATCAGGTTGGTATGGCTCACAGTTAAGCGAGAAAGTAAAATGGCGATCAAATAAATATAGCACGAGAGCCTGTAAATAGAATCAGGGCTGCGAACCCCTTCCCTGACTCACCGGCAGAGAAGGGGGTTGCCTCACCCATGTTAAATCGGCTATAATGGAAAGTAAGTGTTCCGGGTAGCGGCGGGACGCGCCCCGGTGGTACTGGATGAAGTACATGCCAGAAACCCGGTTTCTTTAAGAAACCGGGTTTCTTAGTACCTGACTCAGATGAAAACCGCTATAGCTTACCAAGTCACCCGATCTTTCAACTTCTCCAGCAACTTTGGCCCCACCCCTGGCACCCGATCCAAGTCTTCCAAAGAAGCAAAAGGTTTTTCCTGCCTTGCGGCGACAATCCGCTGGGCTAATTTCGGCCCCACTCCTGGCAGCGCCTGCAATTCTTCCAAACTAGCGGTATTCAGGTTGACTTTCTCACCGGCAGACAGTCCAGAATCAGCCGGCTGCCCCGTGCCGGTATTCCCGGGCCCGCACTGTTCCTGCTGCGCCTGAATTCTGCCCTGAATTCGGGGCGGCACCCCCAACTGAGCACCGGCATAAAGTCGCTCGAATTCGCGGACATAATGTGCCGCCACCGTGGGGTTTTCAATCACTAATAGCGTCTCATCATTCCCTGAATTAGCCGCTTCCGACCAGTTGTGAGAACCGGCAATCACAGTTTTACCGTCTACAATACCAAATTTGTGGTGCAGCAAATCTCCCTGAGGCAACACCGGCACACCCACCGTTGCAATCGGACGCGCCCAAGGCCGGTTGCCCGCTTCATACCGGCAGATATCCCCCAGAGCAACCCCCATCATATCCAGCATCTCACTGTAAGTGCGGTAAGCAAAATCCGGGTCGATTAACGCCCGCACTCCCACCCCCCGATCGTGAGCGGTTTCCAAAATATTCCCCAGCTGCTGTTCAGAAAAAACAAACAGCGCCAAATCAACAGAGCGAAGACTTTCAGCTAAAGTTTTTCCAATCGTACCGTTACTGCTTTCGCTCCAAGGCACCGCCTTGCTGCTGGGGGAAAATTGCACGGCAATCGTGCCGCTGCCTACTGGGAAAACCTGTGCCGGTCGAAATGGCTTTTTGACACCAAACTTGCTGTCCAGTTTGCCCTTCGGCCCATCCCCCCACATCAGGTTAAATTCCTGCGCAAACACAGCCGCCACCTGAGCGCTGTTAATTTTTAGCAAGTTGTTAGGGTTGCCGCGACTTGCCGGTGCGGAAAAATCTCCGTAAATGTCGCTGCTGGTGAAATTAGCGGAAGTCACAATCATCGTTGCGCCATCAACAATCACAAATTTGTGGTG
>JALOOK010000097.1 GCA_025454445.1 Oscillatoria sp. Prado101
TACAAGGCAGTCCTCGAATTATCTGAAAATTTGTCTTTCGTGGCCATTCAAAACAACCGGATATTGGGGTTTGCAGTTGGATTTGGGAACCCGGAAGGATTCTACAGCTTCTATCGGAACAGACGGGTGCGCTTAATTCCAATCGTACTCCGTTCGCTTTTGCAAAATCCCCATCTTTTAGGCCGGATTTTGAGAAATTTTAAACGTGTTTCTTCCATCAAAGGTTCAGATTCGGAGGTGGAGCTATCATCAATTGGGGTGAATCCGGCTTGCGCCGGTATTGGCATAGGCCAGTCTCTTATCAAAGCCTTCTTAGAAAAGGCTCGCCAACGGGGATATCGCAGCGTTTATCTGACAACTGATGCCGAAGTAAACGAGCGGGTAAACGTTTTCTACCTCAAGCAAGGATTTACCTTAGAAAAAACGAGTTACTCCGGATCTCGCAAAATGAACGAGTACCGCTTATTTATTGAGGGATTACAGTGACATATTTCTTACCTTTTGCCCTGCCAGACATAGATGAAGAAGAAATTGCTGAAGTTGTTGACTCTTTGCGTTCTGGCTGGCTGACAACCGGCCCAAAAACCAAACGTTTCGAGCAAGATTTTGCCGAGTTCATCGGTGAGGGCGTAGAAGCAATTGCCGTTAACTCCGCAACATCCGGGTTGCACTTAGCTTTAGAAGCCATCGGAATTGGCCCTGGAGATGAAGTCATCACCACCCCCTACACCTTCACAGCCACCGCAGAAGTCATTCGTTACTTGGGGGCCAATCCAGTTTTTGTCGATATAGATCCCTCAACCTTTAACATCAATCCCGCGAAGATTGAAGCCGCGATGAATGACTATGCAGCGGCTATTAAACCGACGCAACAGTTTACAGCTTCTACGCCACTAAACCGATCGCCACCGGTGAGGGGGGAATGGTGGTCACGAAAAACCCGGAAATTGCCAAGCGCTGCCGCGTTATGCGCTTGCACGGCATCAACCGCGATGCCTTTGACCGCTATACGTTCACAAAACCGACTTGGCACTACGAGGTGATTGCTCCCGGTTTCAAATATAATATGACTGATTTAGCAGCTTCTCTGGGCATCCACCAGCTAAAAAAAGCCTGGACGAGCCAGCAAAAACGAGCCAAGATGGCGAATATCTACGATGAGGCTCTGGTTGACTTGCCGCTGCTTCTGCCACCAAAAGCAAGGGAGGGTGATACCCACTCCTGGCATCTGTATGTCATTCGTTTGGATGATTCGGCCAAAATTAGCCGGGAAAAGTTTATCGAGCAAATGGCAGCCAAAGGCATCGGTTGCAGCGTCCACTATATCCCCCTGCACATCCACCCCTATTGGCGAGATACCTACAACTTGCGCCCCGACGATTTTCCCTGTGCCTTAGCTGCCTACAAAGGGGCAGTCAGCCTGCCAATTTACACTAAAATGACGGAAGCTGACCAAGAACGGGTCATTCAAGCTGTGAAAGAGCTTCTATCTTGATGGTTGCCAAAATATAAAAACAAAGCCTTGTTGGCGTAGCTGAAGAGAAAGCTATTACTTTCTCAGGAAAGCGCCGGCACTCAAAACTTTAATTGGGAAGCTTATCTGAAGAACTCTCAGGACTATAAACACCCTTACGAAGCAATACAAGGACAGCAGTTTTAAGCAATATCTCAAAGTCAAGTTTCAGGGATTGCTGATCTACATAGTAAGCTTCCCATTTAGCCCTTTCTTCTAAGGATACACAATTGCGTCCGTACAGCGAAGCTAGGCTAGCTATACCTGGCTTGACTTCGAGTTTGCGCCTTAGCAGGTCATTATAGATTTCTAATGCAGGGACTGGATCGGGCCTCGGACCGACCAAACTCATATCGTTTTTCAGCACATTAAAAAGCTGTGGTAGCTCATCAAGAGAAGATTCTCGTAAAAGCCGACCAATGCGCGTAAGCCGCGGATCGTTGGCCCCCACAAAATAAGTACCGTCTGAATTACGACAGATGGGGGCGTTTTGTTGCATCGTTCGGAATTTGTACATCGTGAAAGGCTTACCATCCTTTCCTAACCTTTCCTGCTTAAACAAGACCGGGCCGTCACTGTCCCACTTGATTAATACTGAGATTAACAGCAGAATTGGAATCAAGATTATAAGCGCAATACCTGATACAGAAAAGTCAAACAGTCTTTTTAGTGTTCGATCTACACTGCTCATAATTAATTCATCAGATCCTTATATCATTCATCAATTGCCAACAGTCAGAACACACCTAAGCTATTAGCAGCTTTTATAACCTATTGCCCCAAAAACTAGCAGTTGTACTCAGGAGAAGTCCAATGAAGCACTAAACCAGATTCTTCTATGACAAAACCAAAGTGAAGATAAATTCGATTGATTTCAATATTGGGTTTTTGGGTACCAAGGCGAATCAACTCCACGCCCTGTTCAGCACACCATAGAAAAGCTTTTGCCAGCAGGGCTAGTCCAATACCTTTATTTTGCATCGTGCTTTTTACTGCTAACAGGCCAAGCCTGGCTACTTTCCGAGAAGGCTCGACTTTGCCGGTGACAAACCCGACAATTTCTTGGTTTTTCTCATAGAGAATCACCACATCATCGTAACCCCGACAAGAATTAGCAGCCCAGGCAGCATATAGCTGATTTCCGTATTCTTGTGGGATAAACGGATCGGCCAGATATCTTCCATCAACAAATTCTTTGCTAGCAATTTCACCGACCACAGACTCATCTTCGGACGTGGCGATCCGAAAGGTATATTTCTGAGCGAGTCTGCTTGCTTTGTTCGTAAGATCGCTTGTCTTTGCTACCCATTGATAGTAATGAGAAGCTACATGAAAACCAGCTTGCTCTAAGGCACAGATTATATAAGCTGGCGAAACACCAGGATCTGCACTTACAAAAGCCATTTGTTGATTAACACAATACTGGCGAATTTCTTCGCATAACGCCGCCGCAGTGGTGTAATCATCAGATCCCAGGAACAAAACCTGAGCTACTGCACGTCCGATGATTGAGGTTTCCCAATTGCAGGGAGCTAAAATAGCAATTCCCAGATTTCCAAAATTTTCTACTCCCCAGCAGCAAAACTCCCCAGCCGAAAGATATTGCCGAATCTTCTCGTGGTAGGCGCTACCAGCCGTCCGATCAAAACCAGAAAACCAAAACTTCTGCACTGCTGAGGACAGCCAGTTTTGAAACTCAGCATCTTCTAATCGGTCTTGTGGATTAAAAAATTTCACAGCGTATCTCCTTAAGATAAATTTGCAAAGTTTAAGACTAGATGGCTCGACTGTGTGTGAATATGCTTGTGTTACTTAAACGGATTTTCGATTTTTTACTGGCTTTGATCAGTTTGATTTTTATTATACCTCTGTTGCTGGCGATCGCCATCTGGATCAAACTAGATTCTCCAGGGCCTGTTTTCTTCCGTCAAACTCGGGTCGGACAGTTTGGGCGGGAATTTCGTATCTACAAATTTCGCACGATGGTTCCCGACGCTGAGGCGTTAGGCAAGCAAATCACGGCTGCTAACGACGACCGGATTACCAGAAGCGGTAAGTTTCTGAGAAAGTACAAGCTGGATGAACTCCCCCAACTGTTCAATGTGGTGAAAGGGGACATGAGCTTAGTTGGTCCTCGCCCCGAAGTCCCTAAGTACGTCGCTCTCTACACAGCCGAGCAGCGTCGCGTCTTGCAGGTACGTCCTGGCATCACCGATATGGCTTCCATCGAATTTCGCAACGAAAGCGAGCTGCTGGCAAATGTCCCGCACCCCGAAGAAGTCTATATTCAAGAAATTATGCCACAAAAGTTAGACTTAAATATGCAGTACATCGCACAAGCCGGTTTGAGGTTCGACCTACAGATCGTATTTCAAACGCTTTGGCGCGTGCTATTGTGCTAGACTCACAGATGGCTTGCGATTGTCCAGGGTAAGTGGAGGGATAGAAGGTAGGTGCCTGTATGAACCGTCGGACTTTTTTAACCTCTCTGGGGTTGGGTTGGCTAGCCAGTGTTTCCCCAGTCGTGATTGGTGCTCTCATGGCCAAGGCCAGATCCCAATTCTTAGCCCAAGCTCCAACGGATCCCTTGCAACCTGTCGTCTTTTATGTAGAGTTACAAATGTTGAACGCAGATAGCAGCTTCGTAAGCTTTATAGGTGCGAGCGCATAATACCAGTTCGCGGAGCAAATAACGCAGTTCCAGATTTTTGCTGCTGTTCCACGCTCCCTCGCAAAAGCTGAGCAACCCGTCCCAAACACCGGCATCTTGCGGGTTCAAACTTTTCAGCGCCGCCAGCTGCTGTGACGGAATTTGTGCTGCCACAGCCCGTTTTTCCGCTTCTTCGAGCATAAAGCGCAGACAGTCTTTAACGCCTTGCCGGTCAAGATACTCAACCTTAAATGCGTGCACTTGCGTCGTGTGGAAGCCGTCTTGCTGAGCAATGTGGATAGCGGTGACATTGCCGGTGGTGGGGTTGGCGCTGACTGGCAAAGCGTCCGCATAGCCAATCAAACTCCCCAGCAGCAAAGTTTTGCCGGCACCGAACTCCCCCATCACCCCGATTTTCACGGGGGAAGAAGCCTGTTCGACGGTTTTATTGGCGGCATCCCGCAGGCGAGCCAGACAGTCATCGAGGCTGGCTGGAACCCAGTTTTCTTGCAAAGACGGGCGCATTGGCACCGAGTCCAGTTTCTGGAGTACCGACTCCCCATATTCTTTAAATTGCCGCAGTTTTTCAGGTTCCATAGGGCTGTTTTGCCTGACACAAACACTATCTTACCTGAAAAATATGACGATCATAAGTTTACGCGCCGCACCGGCTGTAAAGATTTATTACATTTCTCGCCAGCAGAAGTAGGGTGCCTTACCCAGGAACGCACCCAAACAGCCGGCTGGCATAGCGAAGATAGGTAGGGGCTTACAAAACTAAAAATTTCACCCGACAGTTTTATTTACTCCCGAACTTGACGTGCCAGCCGGCTGCCGGTGGGACCCATTCAACCCGCCTAATCCCATGTCGTTGAACAGCCGCAATTCAGTTGCCAATGCCATGATCCCCTTTTGCGTGATGCCCAATGCCCTCCCCCTGCTTGGCCTACGGTTTATACACAAATCCCTGTGATGCCAATTTTTCATGAAGTTGGAAGAACCTCTTTCTCCCCCCTCTCCCCTTGTGTGGGCGGTGAGGGGGGGTGAGGGGCTTGCTGTGGTCACATACCCAAGATGTGTATAAACAGTAACCCTACTTAACTGAGAGACTCCAGATAGTCCCGCACGCGGTTGCGGCGTTTCGGTTGCCGCAATTTTTGCATAGCTTTAGCCTCAATTTGACGCACCCGTTCCCGAGACAAATCCAGAGCGCGACCAATTTCCGACAGAGAGTAAGGGTGGCCATCACCCAAACCGAAACGCATTTGAATCACATCGCGCTCCCGACTGGTCAAATCAGCCAAAAGATGATTCAAGTCCCGGTGTAACGCTTCATACAGCAGCATATCTTCCGGAGACAGCTCCTCAGTTTCCAGCAATTCCCCCAGTTCCGTATCTTTCTCCTGACCCACCTTACTTTCCAGAGAAACAGCCCTGGGAACCCGCAACAGAACTTCTCGCACCTGACTGGCTGTCATATTTAGCTCGTCGGCAATATCATCCACAGTCGGAGTGCGACCTTTTTCTTGGGAAATCTTGCGCTGGGCCTTTTTAATTTTATTGAGCTTTTCCGTAATGTGCACCGGCAGCCTAATCGTGCGGCTCTGGGTAGCAATCGCGCGGGTAATGCCCTGACGAATCCACCAGTAGGCATAGGTGCTAAACCGGTATCCCCGCGTCGGGTCAAACTTCTCCACCGCCCGCTCCAAGCCCAAAGTGCCCTCTTGGATCAGATCCAGCAGTTCCAATCCCCGATTTTGATACTTTTTCGCCACAGACACCACCAGGCGGAGATTCGCCTTAATCATGTGTTCCTTCGCCCGGATGCCTTCAGTTTGGACTAATTGCAGCTCCTCAACCTTCAGACCGGCGATTTCCGCCCACCGGCGCAAACCCGCTGCCAAAATCGGCTTGATCTCGGCAGCCAGAACCCCAGCTTCAGCCGCCCACCGCTGCAAAGAAGGGCGAAGCCCCAGCTGAGAAGCCAGCCTGTCCCCCGCCTCCATCAACTTGACATAGCGCTGAATCAGTTCATCCTCCTGCGCAGCTGCTGTATTTCGCAACTCCAGCAGCCGTATGTAGCGCTGCACTTTTTGAGCTTCGCAGACTTCTTCCTCCCGCCCCAACAAGCGCACCCGACCAATCTCCTGGAGGTACAAGCGCACGAGGTCAGTGGTGCGGCGGCTGGCGCTTTTCCCGAAGTTTACAGAGTCTGCATCCTCCATTTCCAGCTCAACCAACTCATCCTTGATTAGCTCAACATCGTCGGCGATGCCGTCTGGCTGAACGCCCGAGGCATTCAGTTGTTCGTCATAGTCTGTATCAGCGAAGAAGAAGGTTCCTGGCATAGCAATTGTCTCAGTTGATCTGGGTGACAATGAGGCTGGCGCATGCTGTCGCTCACGCTTATTATTCCCGCCCTTGAGAACTAGCAAACACTACTTACAGTTCCTTAACTGACTTAGGCTTGCCTGCGGCACTGGTTTAGTTGTGCTGATGCTGCTTCTTATGCGTGAATCCGCTTTTATCAAGCGACAGCTACTTAAGGCGACAGCAATCTCGGTATCCCACCGCCATACTGTCAGCGGCAAAGGGCTAGATTGTTATCATGTCAACAGTATATAAGCCTACTCCCCCAGAACGATGTGACCTATGTTCGCCCCTCTTGTTAATCTGTATCACTGCTATAAGGTTATCCAGATCACTGCTTAAAACCGCCTCACCGGCTACCCTTGCCGGAACAGTTGCCAGAAAGCTGTGTCCGCTCTCCCACGCCAGCGAGCCGATCTGGCTCCCAGCATCCCACTTTGGCGGGTGAGACAGACATCAAAGCCCTCACCCCCCCAACCCCGAAACCGAGTCAGCACAGGCGAGGTGAACGATAATTAAGCTGTTATGCTTTTAATCTGCTTATTATAGACAGTCGGCACCGCCTCGGGAGGCGCGTTACGGGCTTGAGCTGGGAACTAGGCAAAGAAAAGGAGGCAGTCACGATGAACTGCGCACACCGCCACCCATGAAAATTGTCCCCAGGGCGGGGCGAGCACGGGGGCGCAAGCCCCTACAAGACTATTTTCAAGTCAGAGCCTCCAGATGCCCGTTACGGGCAATGCCCGTAACGAGATATAAGGCGTAGGACAGGCGGGACGCCTGTCCCTTCCCAGATAGCAGCCAAGGAACCATAAAATCAAAAATTGCCCCCTACGCAAAGGGTGCCGGTTGGGCTAAAGCCCAACTACAAACCTGAAAAATTGCCCCCTGCGCAAAGGGTGCCGGTTGGGCTAAAGCCCAACTACAAACCTGAAAAATTGCCCCCTGCGCAAAGGGGGCCGGTTGGGCTAAAGCCCAACTACAAACCTTGCCCGTAACGAGAGAAACGGGAGAATAGGAATTATTTGTGCAAATTTAATGCATACTAGCTTGGGGCTGCCTTCCCTGGCACGGAGCGCCTCTCACTCAGGTTTGAGCGCTCGCAGCATCAAGGCTTCCACGGCGTGTTGCGGGGGAATTTCCCCCTGGAGCAAGCGATAGACTTGATAGGAAATCGGAACATATATTCCCTGCTGGTTAGCCCGCTCGATCAAAACCTGAGTCGTGTTCACCCCTTCAGCAGTGCCTTCCAGCCCGGCCAGGATTTCCGGCAGAGTCTTGCCATCTGCCAGCTGATACCCCACTTGGTAATTGCGGCTGAGGGGGCTGTTGCAGGTGGCCAGCAAGTCGCCCAGCCCGGACAAGCCGTAAAACGTTTCCGCCAGCGCCCCCCAGTGTGTGCCAATCCGGATCATTTCTGCCAGCCCCCGGGTCAGCAGCGCCGCTTTGGCATTCGTGCCCAGCTGCAGCCCGTCACAGACGCCGGCAGCAATGGCCATCACATTCTTTAAAGTCCCCCCCAGTTCCACTCCCAAGGGGTCGGCATTAGTGTAAACCCGAAAACTGCTAGAAGAAAACACCGCTTGCACCCGCGCCGCTGCTGCAGCGTCCCGACTGGCCACCACAGTCGCCGCCGGCAGTCCCTGCTGAATTTCCTTGGACAGGTTCGGTCCCGCCAAAACCACCACCGGCAGATCGGGAAAGGCTTCCTGCCATATCTGAGAAGGAGTAGAGGTCGTCTCGGGGTCTAGCCCTTTGGTCGCGGTGACGATCGTAGTGCCGGTGGACAATGGCCCGGACTGGAGCTGCGAAACCACCGACCTCACCCCTTTCACCGACACAGCTGACAGCACGATCTCAGCGCCGGCTACCACATCCTCCAGCCTTTCCTCACACCGGCGCGACCACAGCCGCACCCGATGGCCATTACCGCTGGCCAGACCGGCTAGGGTTTTCCCCCAAACACCAGCTCCAATAATTGCTAGGTTTGTTTGTTGCATTGCTCAATTCTTAATTTTTAACCGCAGATGCACGCTGATAAACGCGGATAGATAAGATCGGGTCATCTGCGTTTGTAGCGGTTGTCAGTTGGATGAAGTACATGCCAGAAACCCGGTTTCTTTAAGAAACCGGGTTTCTCAGTACCTCACTCAGATGAAAACCGCTATATCTGCGTTCATCTGCGGTTTCCATCCAAAACCCAAAAAAATAACTTTAAAACCGGCGGCGCGGATAGCGCTCCATCAGCGCCCTCACCTGCCCTGCATGATACGAGGATCTTGTCAAGGGGGAGGCGACAACTTGTATGAACCCCAAGGACTCGCCCAGCTGATTCCAGGCATCAAACTGGGCCGGTGTTACCCAGTTGGCCACCGGCAGGTGCTTGGCACTTGGCTGCAGGTATTGGCCTACCGTCAAAATATCGCAATCGACAGCTCGCAGATCCTGCATCACCTGCTGGATTTCCTGATCTGTTTCCCCCAGTCCCACCATAATGCCCGATTTAGTGTACACCCAAGGGGCTAAATTCCGCGCTCGCTGCAGCAGTTCCAGAGTGCGCCGGTAGTCAGCTTGGGGGCGTACCCGGCGGTAGAGGCGAGGAACGGTTTCAGTATTGTGGTTGAGGACTTCTGGCCCAGCCGACAGAATCGTCTCCAGCGCTTCCCAGTTGCCGCACAAGTCAGGAATGAGAACTTCTATAGTAGTATGGGAAGAAGTGGAGCGAACCGCTTCAATGCAGCGCACAAACTGGGACGCCCCGCCATCGGGCAGATCGTCCCGGTTGACCGAGGTAATCACCACATGGTTCAAGCGCAGCCTGCCCACAGCCTGGGCCAGTCGTTCTGGCTCAGTCGGGTCAAGGGCTTTCGGCTTTTTCTCAAAGTCGATGTCGCAGTAGGGGCACGCTCGGGTGCACGCCGGCCCCATAATTAAGAAGGTAGCCGTACCGGCGTTGAAGCACTCCCCAATATTGGGGCAGGACGCTTCCTCACAAACGGTATTCAGGGCCAAATCCCTCAGAATTCCTTTAACGTTGCCGACGCGCTCCCACTGAGGCGCTTTCACCCGCAACCAGTCTGGCTTGACAGTCACGCGCTTGTTTTAATGAATAAAGTTACAACTTTTCGATCCTAACTCAAGATCATGTGATACACTCGTGTTATAGTAATGATGTGGTTACGGGATGTAGCGCAGCTTGGTAGCGCACTTCGTTCGGGACGAAGGGGCCGCTGGTTCGAATCCAGTCATCCCGATTTTCCTTTTTTTTAATAAGATTTTCGCTTTCCTTCTTGACAAACAGCGGGGAATGTGGTATGCGGTTCAGCGGGCGGTGCCGGTGAGGCCACAGGGTGCGTTGTTGACGCACCCCATCTGTTGAGCAATAGCCCACAAAACTCCCCCAGCGCTCCTTAATCAGGAACGCTAGGGGGATAGGGTAGAAGCCGCCAAATCAAAAAATCGTATAAAATATTGCCCTTAATGGATTGACAAAAATCCCCATAAGTGGTATGTGACTTCAGGACTGAAGACTGAGGGATGAGCCGCCAGCGGTCAGTCTCAGTCAATGGCTGTGCACCACTTCATCAGTCCTCTTTAGGGCCAAAAACCATTTGTAGAATCATGGTGGAGCCACCTTTCTGGTGATATCTATCGGCCCAAGCGCGGATGACTAAATCCAATTCCTCAAGGGCTTGGTTAAGGCGATCGGGCGGGATATCGAGCTCCTCCAGGACGCGCATCACTCCAGGCCGGCGCTCCGCCCAGTCCTTCATCAGTCGGAAGTACCTGGCCGTATCCTCGACCATGATATAGGTGCGCTCTTCTTCGTCGGAAGGCGAGTAAGAAGGGCGGGTGAGCGCGTAGAACGGCATTCCCCAAGGAGAGTCAATCCGGGCCACCGTACCTGCATAGATTAAACGCCGCTTGATGTGTTCTGCTAAAGCCTCGCTTAAAGGCATGCGCCGCTCTGGGGGTAAATCTTCCTGAGAGCGAGCGTGCAGGAATTCTATGAGCTCCATCAACTGAAAAGAGTTGATCAGCTGGGCGTCGGGCAGCGGCCCCGGCAGTTTTTGCTCGATCTGGCGCTTTTCTTCAGACGTCAGACTAGTGCCTGGAATGCGGGCGCGACCGGGCTGCCAGGGATACTGCTCCAGCCAGACATAGGGAAACTGAATCAGATAGCGAGGCTCCTGAGATCCCAGCATTTTCAGGAGTTTGCCTTGTGTCAGCGCCTCTTGGACTTCCTCTACAATCGCCTTAACCCGCTTGGGTTCAATGTGATGCAGGTGCCCCGTCATCCGCAGATTTCGATCCTGCTCCAGATAGGTCTGATAAATGGCACATTTAGCAGCTGTCGCTGCTGCATCTAGAAATGCTCCGTGCCGGTGCCCACTGGTTCTCATGGCACTGAAGGCAAGATAAAACATGATCTGATCCATTGCACTGGGGCTAAGGCGTTTGATCAGATCGAGGTCGTTTGTCATCACAATCCCTAAGATGGTTACATCGGGAGGAGTCACGGACTCCTCTGTTGATTGTTGCGCATGATGGTTGCGACATAACCTGATTCGGTAATGCCGGTTTTGGCTGGTGAGTCAGCAGCCCTCCTCAGATGCGCCCATCCCTAGGAAGGGACTGGGGCTGAGGTTAATTCATGTAGCTTGCCACCCATCACAATCACTTGACGGCGGGGGTTCTTTGCTTGTTGAGGACTGAGAAAACAGTTACTCCGTCCAAATGTCTCAGTAAGAACACATTCCCGCGTAAGTGCGAACAAACGCCCCTGCCTTCAAGCATGGGGTTGCTGACATGTACCTCAAAGCCTTCAACCATTTAATTATAAAAAAACCCAAAGACCCATACAGCTGTTTGTAGCTTCGATTGCCACAAAAACGGGCGCTGCTCTTTTAGGAGCCGCTGGGATCGCGAAACTGCCAAAACGGCTAGCCCTGAGGAGAGCTTTCCTTTTGGCCAGCGGTGCCAGTGGGCCTCTTCCGCGAGCTGCTGCCCACAGCAGCAGCCAAAATGCGCCAGTAGCCAAAGCTGGCACTAGCCCTGCCACTACTTTAGCGGTGGCAAGACTGATCTGGCAGAACTCACGATTTGAGAGCTGGAATCCTTGGGCGTCTGGCACTCCTCCAGCCGTCCACTGCCCCGATGATCGTCGCAATCTGGTTTGTCTTGCGCTAATTCCGGAAAAGTAGTTGGCGGAAGCAACTCAGTTGAATCGGACCGCATCCTTTGGGAAGCAACCGCCAGCCCAACGAACAGGAAACTTGATAAGACGATAACCGCCTGAGTCCGCATGAGATGTCCGTATCAGAGTTTCCTTTTCTGATACGCATCTTCAGCCAGTCCATCAGGACAGTTTGTCAATTTTTCTCAAACTCAACCGTCTCTCAATAGAAGTAAAACTATTAATTATAGCATATTTCTGCCACTAGCAGCCAATTGCCAGCCGGATTCAGACGCCCCCTGACTGTGACCGGCTGCCCGTCAGGAACAGAAAGTAACTGCCGGTCAACCTCAGGTTGCAGGGTGACGAGTGTCAGGGTTTGATTGGCCAGCTCTGGGGGGCCGGTGAGGGTGAGGGTGTAATCCTGTTCGGCGTGCCGGTGCAAGATGCCGGTGCAGGTGGGTTGGGGGATTGGAAATGCCGGGATTTGGGGATTTGGGGATTTGCGGCTGTTTTGTTCTGGGCAGTCGCCGGTGGCCGGATAGGCGTCGGGACGATCTAAATAATAGAGTTGCCGGTGCAGCCACTCTGGGCGATCGGGGGTGAGATTGAACAGGGGGATAATTGCTGCCGGTGCGGTGGGAGATCGCAACAGGGCTTCTTGCAGGACTCGCACCGGCAAGTCCCTGGGCTGGCATCCCCGTTCGGCGCACAGGGCGGCGGCCATGCCGGCGGCTTGGCCAATACCGAGAACGGCGGGCTGCAGGCGTGTGGCACCATTGGCAATGTGAGAGACGGAGATATTTTTTTCGCAGACCAGCAGGCCATCTGTTAGGGCCGGGATCAGGCAACCGTAGGGGATGGTGAAGGGGGTGCCGGTCCACCGCCCGCCCCAGCGGATGGATTTGGGCTTGAGCGGCCACTGGAAGCTGGTGTAATGGTGGTCGTTGGGGTAGTTGCCGGTGGCGATGGCCGTTACTTGGCCATCTGGACTGACAGGCAAGCGGGCGGTGCGCCCTCCGGGCACCGGCAGGATATCTTGCTCGCGCAGGGTGACAAGTCCTTGGACGCGCCGGCTTTCGCGGTAGTAGGGGTGCAGGGCGTAGGCTCCTCCACCTGGGGAGTAAGATGAGGGGAAGATGCTATCGGCCAAACCATACCGCCGTCCCAGCTGGGTTTGGATGAAGCGGGCGAAACTTTGGCTGTGCCACCGGCTTTCCTGGAGAAATTGCTGCTGCGCCACCTCGGATGCAATCAGCCGTCCGACACCTTCGCCGTAGTCGTTGCCTTTTTGTGGCCAGTTGATCATAAAGCGATTTCCCGGCAAGCGTCCGTAATTGAGGAACTGCTCTGCGCTGTACCCGTCCCAAGCGCCGGCAAACTGGTGGGGATTGTCCAGGGGTGGGGCAGGAATTTCG
>JALOOK010000525.1 GCA_025454445.1 Oscillatoria sp. Prado101
AGTTTCCAGAACCACCCGCTTCTCGTCAATCCAGCCATTGAGGGCCGCAGCCTTAACCATAGAATATTCGCCAGAGACATTGTAAGCCGCCACCGGCAGGTTACTCGCTTCCTTGACGCGCCAGATAATGTCCATATAAGCCAGAGCCGGCTTCACCATCAGCATGTCAGCCCCTTCGGCGATGTCCAGTTCAATTTCCTTAAGGGCTTCCCGGGCATTGCCTGGGTCCATTTGATAAGTCCGGCGATCTCCAAACTGGGGCGTGGACTCAGCCGCATCCCGAAATGGCCCGTAATAAGCCGAAGCGTACTTAGCCGCGTAAGAAAGAATCGGCACTTCCTCATACCCCGCCTCATCCAGCCCCGCGCGAATCGCCCCCACAAAACCGTCCATCATCCCAGACGGGGCAATGATATCAGCGCCCGCTTTCGCTTGCGACACCGCAGTTTTCTTCAGCAACTCCAGTGTTGGGTCATTCAAAACCCGACCAGTCAAATCGCCGGAAAGTAAATAGCCGCAGTGCCCGTGACTGGTGTACTCGCACAGGCAAGTATCCACAATCACAACCAGATCCGGCACTGCTGCTTTGACTGCAGCCGTCGCTTTCTGGACAATCCCGCAATCGTGCCAAGCGCCAGTGGCATCCGCATCCTTAACGTCTGGAATGCCAAACAGGATAATCGCCGGAATCCCCAGATCGTAGACTTCCTTAGCGTCTTCCACGATCTTGTCTACCGACAGCTGGTACACACCGGGCATGGACTTCACCTCTTTGGCGATGCCCTCTCCCGGTACGGCAAACAGGGGGTAAATCAGGTCGCTGGCGGTCAAAAGATTTTCGCACACCATACGGCGAAGCTGGGGATGGCTGCGCAAGCGGCGAGGGCGGTGGATTGGGAACATGGCGGCTAATAAGGATCGAAAATATCAAAATCCAGTCTAAAACCTGTCACTGCCCTTCGGCTCAACAGTTTAGTAACGTTATGTAAAATTCCTTGAGAAACCGGGTTTCTCTAAAAAACCCGGTTTTTAAAGGTTAAGCCGAAACGACAGCGGGTTCAGCTGCAGCGACAGCCGGTTCAGCCGCAGCGGCGGGGTAAACGCTCACCTTCTTGCGGGTTTTCCCCTTGCGCTCGAATGTGACAACCCCATCGATGAGGGCAAACAGGGTGTCGTCACTGCCAATCCCCACATTGTTGCCCGGGTGAAGCTTAGTGCCCCGCTGGCGCACCAGAATATTGCCGGCTTTCACGACCTGGCCACCGAAACGCTTGACGCCCAAGCGCTGGGCATTTGAATCGCGACCGTTGCGCGTGCTGCCTGTACCTTTTTTATGAGCCATTTTTCTCTCTCCTCCTCAGATGTGTTCCCGAAATTCAATTGATATGCTGTCCGGTTGCGCCGGTTTTGCCCAGTTCGGGTCTTGTTAGGGGCGGCTTCAGCTCACATGCAGGATTGCTCTTTGGCGTGAGTTGCGCCCCAGAAACCCGGTTTCTTTAAGAAACCGGGTTTCTCCGTCCCCTTATCTGCGGTCAGCCCGGACTGCCGGCCCGCCCGCCCCCACTTATTATTCTGCAGGAGTCTCGGGGGTTGCTTCTGCTGCAGCTTCCGGCGCAGCCGCTTGCGACTGCTGTCCCTCTCCCAGCGCCGAACCGTTGAGACTGATCGAATCAATCATCAGGCGAGTGATTTCCTGCCGGTGCCCCCGCTTTTTGCGGGTTTTCTTTTTGGGGCGCATCTTGTAGACGATGACTTTGCGCCCTCGCAGGTGCCGCATCACCGTCGCTTCCACAGTCGCTCCCTCCACAAACGGCTGGCCAATACTGACGCCCCCGTCGTGCTGGACAAGCAACACCTTGTCTATTGTTATTGTCTCCTCGGCTTCCACAGGAAGCAGTTCCACATCATAGAAGCGACCCGGTTCCACCCGCAGTTGCTTGCCGCCGGTTTCGATAATTGCGTAAGTCATGGATTTATTTTGTGAGTTGCCGTACAGGTAGCTGGCTTACCACTGATCGGCAGATTGCCAGCTTTTGCCGCGCCGGCTAGCGCAGCCTGACCGCAGGCCATACCTGATCCGAGCTATTACAGACAGCCAATCTACCATTTTTACTAATTGGCAGGCAGTTTGTCAAGCAGTCTGGCTCTGTCTGCCTCTCAAGTTTCCCGGCTGCCGGTTTGTCTGGCCAGAGTCGGAGGGCACCCCGCACTCCTTGCCCCACGGCACCGGCCCGCTCGGCCCGCGCTACAGCTCTCAGGAGTTGCGCAGAAACCGGGTTTCTCAACCCGGTTTCTCAACCAGAGCGTAAGTAACCAGCTCACTTCCGTTTGATGGCATTTTTATTTTATACCATTTAAATTGCTTTAATTATTTAATTAATAAGCATAAAGCCCGCCATACCTGAATTACAACCCAAACTTTAAAACCGGAAATGGCTCTCACGACCGTGGCTGGTAGTGGGGGCACCCCTGACACGGGCCCTGCGGATTGACCGCACAGCGGATTAAACTAGAGCGGGCATTAAACCTGCAGGTTCGGTCGCCTATCGTCTCGCCGCCCCACCCTGGAATGTCATACAATTCTGGGGGAAGGCGAAGGTTTTGCAATCCTCTGGATACCGCAGCTTCCCTCGCCGCCCTCAGGCGGGCTATGGCTCTCGCCTCGGCTTTCCGCCTCAGCCACCAAGACAGCACCGGCGGCATTAAACCCAAGGCAAAAATCAGGAGTATATCTCTATTTAACACAGCGTTTCTCCCAAAAAAGTGTACAGTACAAGAATTGCGCAACAACCGCTTTTTTTCCGGCAGATACCTCGCGATCGGGATTGATTTAGCTGCACAACCCCCTATTGCTTAGGGCGGCGGCGCAAGTCCTCTACTATAAATTTTGCCGATCGCGTTCTCTGGCTGTGGGTATCTCGTCAAAAGCTGTGGTGGGGCGACCCCTTGGCACCGGAAAAGTTAAATTGTCCACCGGCAGGCAATTCCCCCCAAATTGGGATAGCCTGTAAATTAGGTGTTTCCCCGCATTGCCAGATGTCGCAGTGTTTTGAGATTTTTTATTGAAAAACTGGCTTATTATTATACGTCTTTCGGGCAATCTCCTGGCATGAGCAACAGCAACTCCTCAACCTCGTCAATCACTATCACAGCTTTTGACGCCCTGACTCGCAGGTCAGCCGCCGCCGGGAAAGCCGGCTACCAGCGGCATCTTTCCCCCAGAAAAGGGTTTTCCTGCGCCTATCGGGTTCTGTATGGGGGCGAGTCCTGCTCTCAATATATAAAACGAAATATCTTGGAGGTGGGTTGGATTGAGGCTGTCCGCGCTTCCCGTCAGCGGCTGCAAGCTTGTAAATTGGCAAGTCTTGTGCTAAAAAGCCAGATGGAGACACAAGAACCGCCTGAAAAAGATGCTCCTTCGGAGCCGCCTTGGCTACAGCCCCGCCGGCGCGACAGCTGGCG
>JALOOK010000526.1 GCA_025454445.1 Oscillatoria sp. Prado101
CTGAAGCCCAACTACGAACCTTTGGGCTGAAGCCCAACTACGAACCTTTGGGCTGAAGCCCAACTACGAACCTTTGGGCTGAAGCCCAACTACGAACCTGGGGCTAAAGCCCAACTACGAACCTGGGCCAGCCCCCTGCCGGCCTCTGCGAGCTGAGCTTTCCTTAACGCCTCTCCCCCCTTAGCTTAATTTTGCCGCCGATTCCTTGACAATCTTTAACAAAAGCATTGAAAAATTTAATATTATGACTGTGGGCGATCCTAACTCTCTATCCATCATCCCGTTCCATGAGTACCGAAGCCATTGATCCGACACAGCTAGACTGTCACGAATGCCGCTCCTGTGGCTATGTCTACGAACCGGCAAAGGGAGATGACCGGCGTCAGATTCCCCCTGGAACGCCGTTTCAAGAGCTGCCGGTGACTTGGCGCTGTCCCGTGTGCGGGGCGCGAACGGCCCAGTTCAGCAATATTGGCCCCGCCGGCACCGCCTCGGGATTCCGGGAAAATCTCGGTTTCGGCCTAGGGGTCAACACGCTGACGCCGACGCAGAAGAACCTGCTGATTTTTGGCAGCTTGGCCCTTGGCTTCCTGTTGCTGCTCAGCTTCTATGGCTTGCAGTGAGACTGTCTCAAGTCCCCCACTTCCTGGGAAAATTAACTGAATCGACAAAAAACGTAATGGACTCGATCGTCAAACCGTTTAAGCGCATTGTCCTGTTGCTGGCAGCTGTCCTCCTCTGTGTGGGGTGTTCCAAGGTTCCCTCCACCAGTGCCAACCCCTGGCAAGTGATTCACCTGCCCACAGAGGCCAACATGCAAGATATTGCCTTTACCGCAGACCCCAATCACGGCTGGCTGGTTGGCAGCGACGCCACTTTGCTGGAAACCACTGATGGTGGCTTGACCTGGCAGGAGAAACTCCTGAATCTGGACGAAGAAAAAGCCCTCTTGACATCGGTGAGCTTTTCTGGTAAAGAAGGCTGGATTGTGGGAGAGCCTTCGATCTTGCTGCACACCTCGGATGAGGGCCAATCTTGGACTCGCATTCCCCTGAGCGCCAAGCTGCCTGGATCCCCCAACACGATTTTGGCCCTTGGCCCCGATGCCGCTGAGATGACTACTAATGTGGGTGCCATCTACCGGACTGCCGATGGGGGCAACAACTGGAAAGCGATGGTGCAGGGACGCCCCACAACCGCAACAGCTCCCGCCGTGTCCAGAATATGGGATTTAACCCGGACGGGACTCTGTGGATGCTGGCTCGCGGTGGCCAGGTTCAGTTTACCAAGGCTGAAAACCCAGAAGAGTGGGAGGAAGCGGTCTATCCGGAGCTGTCCACTAGCTGGGGATTGCTGGATATGGCCTACAGAACCCCCGATGAAATTTGGATCGCCGGTGGCAGTGGCAACCTGCTCTGTAGTTTGGATGGGGGCAAGACTTGGCAAAAAGACCGCGAGGTGGAGGACGTTCCGTCTAATTTTTACAAAATTGTCTTTTTCTCGCCCCAACAAGGCTATATCATTGGTCAGCAAGGCGTTCTCCTGAAATATCAGGAGCCGGCGGCGGCGGCTTGACGCCAGTGGCAACTGCCGGCACTCGTGCCGGTGAGAGCCGCTCTTGTGAGTGTTCTTGAAGTTTCGTATCATAGAGATTGAGTTTTTAGCTGCTGTCTCCAGGAGGAATCTGTATGGCGGGATCTACCGGTGAGCGTCCGTTTTCGGACATTATTACTAGCGTGCGGTACTGGGTGATTCACAGCATCACCATCCCCATGCTCTTTATCGCCGGCTGGCTGTTTGTCAGCACCGGCTTGGCTTACGATGCTTTCGGCACACCCCGGCCCAATGAGTATTTCACTCAGACCCGGGAAGAATTGCCGATCGTGCAAAACCGCTTTGAAGCCAAGACACAAATCCAGCAATTTATCAAGTAGTTAGTGACGGAGTTTTAGAGAATGGCGACTAGAGCAAACGAGCCTGTTACTTATCCGATTTTTACCGTTCGCTGGCTGGCGGTACACACCCTGGGTGTGCCCACCATCTTCTTCTTAGGCGCGATCGCCGCTATGCAATTTATTCAACGCTAGGAGAAATCCATGCCAACTCGCTCTACTAACCCAAACAAGCAGCCGGTTGAGCTAAACCGGACTTCTTTCTACTTGGGTATGCTGCTGATTTTTGTTCTCGGGATCTTGTTCTCCAGTTATTTCTTTAACTAACTGGCTGTTAATCTCAATAAACCCGATTAAACGGGACATGCTGTGTTTTTAATGGGGAGGTAAACGCTGTGTCTGAACCAGGCAGAATTCCTTTGTGGCTTGTGGCAACTGTTGCCGGTCTGGGTGTGATCGCCCTGGTCGGTCTTTTCTTCTACGGTGCCTACGCAGGATTGGGCTCATCTCTGTAGCTTTCAGGAAGTGTGAGATTTCAGCTGTTTTTGTTCCCTGAAACCTCACAGTTCTTCTATAAAATTTGTGGGGTGTGTTGCGCTATTAGGGCAACACACCCTAATTTACATGCAAATTTAATGTAATTTATGCCAGGGAGTCGGGTGGCCACTATGCAGCCGCCCCTACCGGGGATGGCCATTGGGGTGAAGGGGGTGGCCACGCTTTGCCGCCCCTACCGGGGATGGCCAATTGGGGTGAAGAGGGCGGCAATCGATGATTAAATAGATGGATATGGACAAAGATAAAGCTAAGAAACCCGGTTTCTGAAAGAAACCGGGTTTCTGGCGTTGGGTAGTTACCGTTTAATTAGTCTTCCTGTAGGCTCAGGAGGGGAGGGCACCGACTAGGCTTCGCTTTCAATGTAGATGAACAGCAGAGCCATAGTGACGGCGGGGAAGACCCAGCCGACAAGGGGGACAAAGATGGTGGGCAAGTATGAAGCTGCCATAACAAAGATTCCTATGTTAACGAGAGGATTCTTAAGAACTTTAGCGGTGAATGCGCACTTGGAGTGCGAATTGCAAAGAATTTGTAACAAACGCTCATAAATTCAGGGAGGAGCGGGGCAAAGTGGGAGGCGGTGGGGGCATCACCCGGCGCTCGACAGAAACTTTACGGCTCTCGCGCCCAGTGTGCATTTCCATCGCGATCGCCTCAAACTGGACTTCCATCGTGCCGTGAGGAACCACAAAGTCAATTGTCGCCTCCTTGTCTCCCCAGAGGTTGAGATAAAACTCAGTCAGCCACTGAGGTCCAGACAGCAGCAAGCGGGCTTGCCGGTCTTGCACCCATATTTTCACATAAATGCGAGGCTGCAGTTCTGGCAGCCTGACGGTGACTTTCACCTTGCGCCCGGAAATCAGTTCGCCTTCGGGCACTTGCAGGACCGGCACCGGCACCTGCTGATCTTCAGGTAGCAGAAGCGGCGGGGGGGCATCTGGCTGTGGGGTTTCTTTGGGCGGCTGTGGGGTTGGCACCGGCTCGTCATACACCACAACCTCTTGCGCTTCCCAGTCAGCCACTGTCTTGGGAGCCGCCACCTCCTGGCTCTTGGCCTGAGCTCGCTGTTCTTCTTCTTGCTGGGACTCTATCTTCAGCCATTCTGCCAAATCCTCATCTTTCGCCATCGCATTGAGCTTGGACAAAAACCGATTTTGGACTTGCAGAGATTGAAACGCCTTGTCCACCGGCTTTGGGGGTTTGGGTGCCGGTTGGGGAAAAGGCAGCTCAACCACTTCCCGCTCAGTTGGGGAGGGTGCCTGCTCCTCAGCGAGCTCTTCCTCCCAGGGGGACACCGGCAGAGCCGGTTTGGCGGGCGGCGGCGGTTGCTTGGGCGCGGGGGGTGGCACCGGCTTGGCGATCGGCGCGTGGCGGCTGAAACGGCGAAATCCAGGTAAATCCAGCCCTTTAGAGGTAAGTTTCTCAGGGTTTGGCTTGGAAAGTAGAGGGGGTAGCGCCGGATCTGAAGAGGGTTGAAATTGGACGGGCTGAGTCTTTTGGAAGGTGTCTTGCAACTCCTGGAAATGGTTTTTCAGGACTTGCGCATGCAGCTTGCCAAGTGGATCTAGAGACAGATCCACGAGCTCTTGCTGGCTGAGCTGCGGACTCACCGCACCGAGCAATTCCTCTGCTGCGGCTGTAATCACAAACGATTTGGCGTCCAGAACTTCTGGCGTGCCGTCGTAGAGGCTGATTTCGCCCAAAATCAGGTGAGTTTGCCAGTCTACGGGAATTTGCACCGTACAGCTAAAGGGCAGCGGCGGCGCGAGGGAGGGCAGTTTCTCTCGCACGTCTACCAGCAGTTTGGAACTCTGGGGGTTGAGCAGCTGGATGTGGAGTTCTGGGGCGTTGAGGGGCGCGGGAAGGGCGGTGCCATCCGCCAGCTCAACGCGCCCGGACAAAATGACGGATTCCCCTCGGTGCACCACATAGGTTTCCCGGTTGAGGATCAGTTGCAGGGGGAAGCGGTTGGCGGGGGGTGCCGGTGGGGGTGGCGGTGGGGGTGCCGGTTCAGGGGGTGCCGGTTCAGGGGGTGCCGGTTCGGCGGGGGAGGGGGAGGAGGCGTGA
>JALOOK010000098.1 GCA_025454445.1 Oscillatoria sp. Prado101
CTTCAACCAGTCCGTGATTGACAGCCAAGGTCGCGTTATCAACACCTGGGCCGATGTGATCAACCGCGCCAACCTGGGTATGGAAGTGATGCACGAGCGTAACGCTCACAACTTCCCCCTCGACTTGGCCAGCGTTGAAGCTCCCGCTATCAAGGGCTAATAATTCTGTAGAGACGCGATAAATGGTGTCTCTACAAGAGAAAAAGCGCTCTCCTCTGGGGGGCGCTTTTTGCTATTTCGGATTTTTATATAGTATATTAGTATCACTGGGCTTGCTCAGACGGTAAGTCAAGCTGGCCAGGTCAACCTTCGCTATATTGTCGGGATCGGGAATCGCGGTATGAAAACGCTGATACTGGTCAGGGGGTCTAGTGTTCTAAAAAAGGTAACACTCGCCCTGTCTGGTTTGCTTCTTTTCACATTTTTAATCTTTCACTTGATTGGCAATCTTTTAATTTTCAATGAAAATTGGAATGCCATTAATATTTACGCCCGGAAGTTAGAAGGTTTTGGGCCATTGCTGTGGGGGATAGAGCTCGTATTGTTAACGATTTTTGTCATCCATATAGTTTATGCTATTGTGACATCAATTAGCAATTCACGATCCAGAAACCAAAGCTATTACAAGATTAAGAGTGCTGGCAAACCGAGTCAGAAAAGCATTTTTTCTACCTCGGCTATCTGGACGGGACTTTTGCTTTTCCTGTTCACTGTTCTGCATTTGAAAACTTTCAAATTTGGGCCGGGAATAATGGAAGGCTACCTGGCGGAAATTCAAGGACAATCAATTCGCGATCTCCACCGGCTGATTGTAGAAGTTTTTCAAAAGCCTTGGTATGTTATTGGTTATGTAGCAGCAATGATTCCTCTGGGAATGCATTTGAGACATGGGTTTTCCAGCGCTTTTCAATCTTTGGGAGTCAACTCACGCAAATATGAGGGACTGCTCGACCGGCTCGGTATTTTTATAGCTGTCCTGATCAGTGGGGGGTTTGCGGTGATTCCGGTTTGGATTTATTTCACGGGAGGTAAAGGATGATTTTAGAGAGCAAAATTCCGGAAGTTACTTTAGAAAAGAAGTGGGAGAGCTATCGGAATAATTGCCAAATTGTCAGCCCAGCGAACAAGAAAAAATACACGATTATCGTGGTGGGAACCGGCTTGGCTGGGGCGTCGGCTGCGGCGTCCTTAGGGGAATTGGGCTACAACATCAAAAGTTTCTGCATTCAAGACTCTCCTCGGCGAGCTCACAGCGTTGCAGCGCAAGGCGGCATTAATGCAGCGAAAAACTATCAGAACGATGGGGACAGTGTTTGGCGACTATTTTACGACACGATTAAGGGGGGCGATTTTCGAGCGCGAGAAGCGAATGTCTATCGTCTGGCTGAAATCAGCGCCAACATTATCGATCAGTGCGTCGCCCAAGGGGTGCCTTTTGCCAGGGAGTATGGCGGCATGTTGGCCAATCGTTCTTTTGGCGGTACGCTGGTTTCGCGCACGTTCTACGCTCGCGGGCAAACTGGACAGCAATTGCTGCTGGGAGCCTACGGCGCTCTGATGCGACAGGTGAATTTAGGCAAAGTGCAGCTTTTCCCTCAGCGAGAGATGCTGGATCTGGTGGTCATTGAGGGGAAGGCACGGGGAATAGTGACGCGCAACTTGGTCACTGGGGAAATAGAGAGCCATACCGGCGATGCGGTTGTTCTGGCAACTGGCGGCTATGGGAATATCTATTATCTTTCGACTAATGCCAAAAATTCTAATGCCTCGGCGGCTTGGCGCTGTTACAAACGGGGAGCGTATTTGGCAAATCCTTGTTTCGTGCAAATCCACCCGACTTGCATCCCGGTTTCTGGGGATTACCAGTCTAAGCTGACTTTAATGAGTGAAAGTCTGCGCAATGACGGTCGAGTTTGGGTGCCCAAAAACGCGGGAGATCGCCGGCAACCGGAGCAGATTCCAGAAGCGGAAAGAGATTATTTCCTGGAACGGAAATATCCCACTTATGGGAATTTGGTGCCGCGTGACGTGGCGGCACGCAATGCTAAGGAAATCTGCGATAGCGGCGCTGGGGTGGGCGAAACGGGTCGGGCGGTGTACCTGGATTTTAGCGATGCCATTCAACGCTTAGGTAAAGATTACATCCAGGACAAGTACGGCAACCTGTTTGATATGTACGCTAAGATCGCAGGTGAAGATCCCTATCAAGTGCCGATGCAGATATATCCTGCAGTTCATTATGTGATGGGGGGGCTGTGGGTTGACTATACGCTGATGAGTAACATTCCCGGATTATTCGTTCTGGGTGAGGCCAATTTCTCGGATCACGGTGCAAATCGACTGGGAGCGAGCGCTCTCATGCAGGGCTTGGCGGATGGGTATTTCATTATTCCTTACACGATCGGAGATTATTTAGCTCGGGCCAAGTTGTCTAAAATTAGCCACGAAGCGCCTGAATTTCAGGATAGCGTGCGACAAGTTGAAGAATTTGTCAAGCGGTTGATGGCGGTGAGGGGTCAGAAAACTGTGATGAATTATCACCGAGAATTGGGGCTTTTGATGTGGGATTTTGTGGGTATATCCCGCAGTGAAACTGGACTGAAATATGCCTTAGATCGAATTGCTGACCTGCGAGAAGATTTTTGGCGCAACGTGCGAGTGTCTGGCGAGGCAAACACTCTGAACAAACAATTGGAAATGGCGGGGCGAGTCGCGGATTTTCTGGAACTTGGCGAGTTGATGGCTCTGGATGCTTTGCAGCGCAATGAATCCTGTGGGGCGCATTTTCGCGAAGAGTGCCAAACTCCGGAAGGAGAAGCCCAGCGCAATGACAAAGAATATAGTTATGTGGCGGTCTGGGAGCATTTGGACAGCGGCAAGCAGCCAGTTTTACACCAAGAACCGCTGGTGTTTGAGAACCTTGTGCCGAGCCAGCGCAGCTATCAGTGAGAAGGAGGCAGCCTGTGAAAAGCGAAAAACTAATGACATTTAAACTGCTGATTTGGCGGCAGGTAAGCCCGACTATTCGGGGCAAGATGGTTGCTTATAAGGTTGAGAACATCTCTGGGAATATGTCATTCTTAGAAATGTTAGATGTTCTGAACGAGGATTTGATCGCACAGGGGCAGGAGCCGATTGAGTTTGACAGTGATTGTCGCGAGGGGATTTGCGGCACTTGCAGTCTGGTGATTGATGGCATCGCTCACGGCACTCAACAGAAAACGACGGCTTGCCAACTTTACATGCGTCACTTTCGAGATGGGCAGACGATTACTGTTGAGCCTTTCCGAGCCAAAGCTTTTCCGGTGATTAAGGATTTGGTTGTGGATCGCAGTGCCTTCGATCGCATTATCGCTAAAGGGGGCTATGTTTCTGTGAATACGGGTAATGCGCCAGACGCCAATGCTATTCCCATCCCTAAAGAGATGGCAGATAAAGCAATGGATGTGGCTGAGTGTATTGGCTGTGGAGCCTGTGTTGCTGCTTGTCCGAATGCCTCTGCCTCTCTGTTTGTCAGTGCTAAGGTGTCTCAGTACACGTTTTTGCCACAAGGACACCCAGAACGAAAACAAAGAGTGGCTCAGATGGTGGAACAGATGGACGCTGAGGGATTTGGCAATTGCTCGAATCACTGGGAATGTGAAGCGGTGTGTCCGAAAGGGATTTCAGTCACCAATATTGCTAGAATGCGGCGGGAATATTGGGGGACTTTGTTAGGTTAGTTGAGTCGATTGGGCGCGTATGCGCCCGATTTACTCCCTTCTTCCCAAAAGAAAATTTTTACCTCGTTTACCTCGTTCCCAGGCGGAGCCTGGGAACGCTGGTCTGTCGGCTCCGCCGACTTTTGAAATGAAAGGCAGCATTATTAGCTTAACAGCTTACTCCTTTCTTCCCAAAAGAAAATTTTCATCCGTTCCGATCCGTGATGGTGGGCGCGTGCCCATAGAGATGCGAGAAACAGGGGTGCCCATAGGTTTAGCCCAAAAGTGCCAGGGAACGACAAGCTATAAGAAAACCCCACTTTGAGCAATAACTTTGAGCAAGAAATTTTTGCTCAACCACTTGACAAACCTTAATAAGGTGTGCTATCGTGAAATAACGGTAGAGAAAACGCTACCGTGAACCTTTCAATTTCAGGTTGGTGTTCGTAGCAGATAGCAATATCCCGATCCACCCCTTAGACTTTTTTTCTCGCCACAGGATGCAACTGCGCCTTACCCCAGGGTAGGTCGCTCACATAGGGAGAGGTGGGATTGGCTTAAATTTGCTATCCGACGCTAAATAGGCAGGAGGTTTAGAAGCTTGATGGATGTGCGGGAGCAAAATTGGAATAATTTCTGCAATCACCATTTGCGGGACTGGCACGGGATTTGGACTCGATATTCCTCGCAAGGAAGGGTGATTGAGTCGTTTAAAAGTATTAGAAGTTTCCGCAGCAATGCCGACCGGAGTAAAGTTATTCATACCAACAGCTACACATACGCTGACGGCAGAACGGAGTCAAAAACTTGGAAGTTGAAGAAGCCGGAAATCGCGTCGGTTTTCTTTGAGGAGGGCGCTGGTGCCTTTGTATCCCAAGAGTTAAAACCTGGTTCGCTTTTTGCGGTTGAGTTGTTTTTTATGCACGAGGAGTTACGGCACAGTGTTATTGCCGCTTATTACGATGGTCAGAGTTTGAAGAGGACGGTGAGTATTCGGGAACACGCAGAGGGATTCCCGGGTCAATACTGGTCAACGGAACTCAATTTATGGCCTGAAAAAAAGCTGACCGGCAATTGGCAAGGAACTTCGGTAACGATGACTCCTGATTTAAAGGTTTCACCCCCTGTGCCGGCGAAATTGCGTTGGCCAGTGCCTGGAAACAAAACCTTCTTTTTTCCTGATGCAATTTCTTTGAGCTGTCCTGGACAAGTGAGTGTTGGAACTCCCTTTACTATTGCCGCGCATTGGCAGGTGACATCCTCTTATCTGCAAAAGCTCACCATCAGCTATGATGAGTGGGGAGCTTTTTCGATGCTGACATTTGAAGAATTTCACCTGGCGGATGCGGCGGGTCTTTCCTAAACAGAACATTTAGGAATAAAAAGTGAAGCCACAAGAAATATTTTTTCTTGTGGCGCTACAGAATCAAACAGAGTTATCCCCCACAGTGATTATAAATTACTCTCTGGATACGAGCTAAGGTAACTCCATGTGTTAAGTGAGCGACCTGTGAGAGTAAAAACTAAGTTTAAGCGCTGCCAATGTTGGGAGCGCATCGGTTTCAAAACACCGCATGGCTAGGGAGGGATCGTTCCTGACTCACTTGTAGGTAGCAACTTGAGTTAAATATATGTTCTCCGGAACACTCAGTTCATTTTCTGTAAAAATAGCATGTAAGTATATCCAATGGGGAGTGAGTGAATGGTTGGTTCAATGCAGGAGTTTGATGCCCAGAACTGGGTCAAGGTTCGCAGTTCACTTGATGGCAGCTCAACGTTTCTAACTTGGTCTGGGTCTGTCTACGCTTTTATACCGGGCGAAAAGAAAAAGATCCTGTTCAGGATAGTGGGAATGAGTGTTAGCAGATGCCTTGCCAATCCAGAGGAGGGCTGGGACTTTACCTCTAGAGAACTAACTTACTATCTTGACCCCAATACCGGAGAAATACTTCGCCAATGGTCAAACCCCTGGACAGGGGAAATTTTGCCTGTGATTCACGTTGCCAACAATCCCGTGCAAGGACGGTTCAAAGGAACTTTCCCCGCCCAAGTGGATGGAGAAAACACGACGTTTCGGTTAGACTATTTTCCCACCTACCCTAACCTGTTAGCTGACGATGAAAGATTCACTGAATATAGCCCAAATCCAATTTATCAAGCGGCTGAGTTATTTAAGATTACTGTTCCTACGGAAGAGCTTTTTGAAGCGCAGATAGTATCCGTTTCTAAACTGATTCTTAGCTGGGATAGAATTGGGCCCTGGCTGCCTTGGATGAAAATGGGAAATCGCGCCGGATATCTCATCTACAGCGCCAGCGGCTGTAAAGTCAAAAGCTGGGCGGCTTTACCTGAAGTGCTTCAAGATGAAATCCGCACTCGCCTGCCTTTGTATAAAGAGGCACCAAATTCAAAATTAGACACGGAAGATATGACATCTTGGCTTTATTTCAAACAGCACTTTGACGCTTATCTGGCTGGCGAGACTTTCCCGCTGTCACAAGAAGCAGAAGAATGAGCGTGTCTGTAGTTTAACTAAATAAGCACAAGCTCATTTACCGTGCTGGCGACAGAGGGCCACTGCCGCGCAGGGGGATATCCGGGGAGCAAGATAAGCTAAAATAAGGAATCTTGCAACTTGCGCAAACATCATGGGCAATACTTTCGGTCATCTGTTCCGCATCACCACCTTCGGCGAGTCACACGGCGGCGGCGTCGGCGTCGTCATAGACGGGTGTCCGCCGCGCCTGGAAATTTCTGCTGAAGAAATTCAAGTAGAGCTCGACCGGCGACGTCCCGGACAGAGTAAAATTACTACCCCTCGCAAGGAAGCCGATACCTGCGAAATCCTCTCCGGGGTGTTTGAGGGCAAAACTCTCGGCACGCCGATTGCCATCTTGGTGCGCAATCAAGACACCCGCCCCCAAGACTACGACGAGATGGCGAGCAAATACCGCCCCTCCCACGCGGACGCCACTTATGACGCTAAATATGGCATCCGCAACTGGCAGGGGGGCGGGCGTTCCTCGGCGCGGGAAACTATTGGGCGCGTGGCTGCCGGCGCAATTGCTAAAAAAATCCTTAAAAAAGTTGCCGGTGTGGAAATTGTCGGCTATGTGAAGCGCATTAAAGACTTAGAAGGTGCGGTCAATCCGAACACGGTAACGCTGGAAGAAGTGGAAAGTAACATTGTCCGCTGTCCCGACTCCGAATGCGCTGAGCGGATGATTGAGCTGATCGAAGAAGTGCGCCGGCAGGGCGACTCCATCGGTGGGGTTGTGGAGTGCGCGGTTAGGAATGCGCCCAAAGGTCTGGGAGAGCCGGTATTCGATAAACTGGAAGCGGACTTGGCGAAAGCCGTGATGTCTTTACCCGCAAGTAAAGGATTTGAAATTGGCTCTGGCTTTGCCGGCACAGAACTCACCGGCAGCCAGCACAATGACGAATTCTATATCGACGAAACCGGCTCTATTCGCACCCAGACGAATCGCTCTGGCGGCATTCAAGGCGGAATTTCTAACGGGGAAAACATTATTTTGCGAGTGGCTTTTAAGCCAACTGCTACAATTCGCAAAGAGCAGCGCACGGTTACCAGTGCGGGGGAAGAGACGGTACTGGCGGCGAAAGGCCGGCATGACCCTTGCGTTTTGCCCAGAGCCGTGCCTATGGTAGAAGCAATGGTTGCCTTAGTCCTGTGCGACCACCTGCTGCGCGATCACGGTCAGTGCCAGCTGCTGTGAGGCCCCTGTCGGGGGGCCAGCACCGCCGCAACGCCCTGCTAGCTGCGCCAGCCTCAGGTAAAGCCTGCTGCCGGTGCCGCGCCTAGGAAGTTCCCCTGCGCCGGCGGGGCGTGTGGTACTGTTGTGGCGGATGCTAGCAGCGCTAGGGGGCAGCCAAATACAAGCGGGTGGGAGGACATCTTTCGCCCGCTGCGGCTGCCCTCGGACTCGGCGTTCCGAGTGGCTTGCAAATATTTCAGAGAGCCGATTTTGCCTTAAGCAAACCCTGCTAAAATGCAACAAAATATGATAGAATATTTTGCTGCTTTGAATCAGTTTACTGAATTGGCGCAAAGCGCTAAATTGTAGATGTTTGTAAATATCCCCACTTGAACATCTTGGAGGTTTGAGTGGCGTTGGCATAAAGTAAAAGAGTACCCCGACGGGTCGTTGCCAGGGTGATATGTTCCCCGATGCTGGGTGATTGTCCCCACCCGGCGCGGCGGCCAAACCTGCAGTCTTCCCGCGAATTCGCTAGCAAATTAAACATGGCAAACAGTTCTTCGTCCGAGTTTGTAGTTCAATTCTGGGGTGTCAGAGGCAGTATTCCCACCCCCGGAAAAGAGACGGTTCGCTACGGCGGCAACACTTCCTGCGTAGAAATGCGCTTGGGAGGCAAACGCCTGATTTTTGATGGCGGCACCGGCTTGCAGCGGCTGGGTCAGAGCCTGCTGTCGCAAATGCCGGTGGAAGCATACATCTTTTTTACTCACTACCACTGGGATCATATTCAAGGGTTTCCATTTTTTACCCCCGCCTTTATTCCCGGCAATTGCTTCCACATTCACGGGACAGTGCCGCCCGATGCGCAGTCAATGAAGCACCACTTTATCGAGCGGGTGCTGCACCCGAACTCCCCCGTTCCCTTGGCGGGTTTGCAAGCTGACCTGAAGTTTTACGACATCGTACCGGGCGATACGGTGACGCTGGACGACATCACCCTGGAAACCGGCTACCTCAACCACCCGAATAAGGCGATGGGATATCGGGTGACGTGGAATGGACACTCGGTGTTTTACTGCACTGATACGGAACATTTTCCCGATCGTATGGATGAAAGCGTGCTGCACCTGGCGCAAAACGCCGATTTGCTGATTTACGACGCTATGTACACTGACGAGGAATATCACCACCCCAAATCCCCCAAAGTGGGCTGGGGGCACTCGACTTGGCAGGAAGGGGTGAAAGTTGCAAAGGCTGCCGGTGTCAAGCGACTGGTAATATTTCACCACGAGCCGACTCACTCCGATGATTTTCTCGACCAGATGACAGAGCAAGTGCTGGAAGCTCATCCGAATTCGGTGCTGGCTCGCGAGGGGATGATTCTGGAAGTTGCCTAGGGGATTTTAGATTTTAGATTTTAGATTTTAGATTTTAGATTGAGTCTGAAATCCTTGCATCCCCCCATGCAAAAAGCATTTGCCCTCAAAAAGCCGGTGGCGCATAAAAGCCCAAGTGGTTGGCAACCGGTCGCTGCCGCATTGGAATGCGAGTGTGAATCGGTGCGTTCAAAGAGTGCGGACCCCAAAAACCAGCAGCAACCAGCGCTGTCGATCCGCCGCCGTCGAGGTTGAGCGCCGTGTGAGCGCCCAATTCCATGACAATATCCGTCAGTTCAGACATGGTGACGCCCTCACTGTAGTCAGGCTGACGCCCGTCAATAACAACCAGCCACATTTTCTCGCCGCGCTGATCAGTGGCCACCGCTGTGCGGGGATACAATTCGTTGTGGCTATTAATATTTCCCGGAAGTGCCGGTTTGCCGCCCCTCACAAAAATCTCCATACCCGCAAGCGCCTGGGCTGTACCCTTCTCACAGCTCTCTTTGCGGATTTGGGCGCGATTGTCAGCAGAAAAGCACAGCACACCAACCCCAGGCTGGCTGGGGGAGTAGGGAATTCCATTGGAAATAGCTTGTCCGATTACATTCACTGGATCGCCCCTGTGGGGATAATAATCGAAGGCACCATTGGAATGGAAGGGGTAAAAATAGCTGCCATTAATGGCGAGTTGCAATTTGAAATTGCTGATAAATTCAGAGGTAGTTATCGCCACAGTCTCGTATTTGCCGCTTGGCTTTGCCGGCGTAACCAGAACAACAATTCCCGGTGCGGTTAGGTCGATAGTGACGACGTGTATCATAAAAGGGCGCGGTTTTGAGCGGAACTCGCGCTTGTAGGTGATGCCTTGAAACAGCTGTTTCTGGAGCGGGGTGTGGGGTGGGCGGCTGAGATACCGTCCGCCATAGGAAACTGCCGGCAATCCTACAACAGCAATTGTTGCAGTGATTAGGAATCGTTTGAGTGGGATTTTAGTCCGAAAGTTCACGAGCTTTCTGATGTTCCGGATGCAGATTTTAATTATTATAACTGCTTCAGACGCACGATTGGCGAGAGAAGATTGAAATAAATATAAAATCAAGCTGGGCGCTGGAATTGATATTGCCTGTTCTATTTCTGGCTCAACAGGCAGCTTTTGCCAACCGGCCCAACCCCGAAACTCCTTGCTCTCCCTGTCCCGGGCGAGAGGGCAGCCACAAGGGGTGCCCCTGCGGCGTCTGTGGCGGTTCATCCCCAAGTCCCCCCACCGGCTCCCTGAAAAAAATTTCCAACCTTCCCGGAAGCGCCCAACCGGCGGGGGAATACAAAGAGCAAGATGCACCCTGATGCACCCCCCTCCCAGACAAGTTCTGGGGGGGGATTTTTTTTATTCTTCAAACCTTCCCGGAAGCGCCCAACCGGCGGGGGAATACAAAAAGTAAGATGCACCCTGATGCACCCCCCTCCCAGACAAGTTCTGGGGGGGGATTTTTTTTATTCTTCAAACCTACCCGGAAAACCCCACCCGGCGGGGGAATACAAAGGGTAAGATGCACCCTGATGCACCCCCTCCCAGACAAGTGCTGGGGGGGATTTTTTTTATTCTTCAAACCTTCCCGGAAGCGCCCACCCGGCGGGGGAATACAAAGGGTAAGATGCACCCTGATGCACCCCCTCCCAGACAAGTGCTGGGGGGG
>JALOOK010000099.1 GCA_025454445.1 Oscillatoria sp. Prado101
GGCTTCAGCCCAACTACAAACTTTGGGCTTCAGCCCAACTACAAACTTTGGGCTTCAGCCCAACTACAAACTTTGGGCTTCAGCCCAACTACAAACACAATGGAGCAAGGGAAAACCGATATCGGTAACGTTTTATGGGATAATTCATTGCGGTCAGCCAGTAAGGGAAGTGAAATGGAAAGATTTCGAGTAGAAGTGATTGCAAAAACGGCCAATCCGAACCAAGTTACTTATGCCGCTCTGCACCAAGACTACAGTGAGGGATTTGTGTTTGACGATCGCGAAAATTGGCCATCAGAGTCACTGTGCGGCGAGCTGATTGTTAAGCGCCTTTTAGCGGGAGAGCGGGGGCATTATGGCCCCTTGGAACATCCCAGTATCGTTTTCAATTGTGGCTACTTCCCCCACAGTGTAATGCAGCAGGTGCGCACACACCGGCTCCTTTCCTTCGATGTTCAATCCAACCGCTATACAGGGAAACGAATCGCAGATGCGGCTCAGGGTTTGAGGGACATTGAGGAAGTTTTTTATTTGCGCCCGGTGGGTTCTTATAGCGACCGGCAGGGAAAACGCTATAATTATACGGAGGAGCTGCGCGAGCGCGACAAAGCGTGGTGTCTGGAAGCGGCTAAACGCTACCAACAGCTGATTGAAGAAGGGATATCAGAAGAACACGCTAGGGGGATTATTCCTTTTGATGTCCGCCAGCACTGGGTGATGTCCATGAATGCCCGATCTCTCATGCATCTGCTGGATTTGCGATCCAAACCCGACGCGCAGCTGGAGTGTCAAAAGCTCTGCGAGCTAATTTGGCCGCATTTCCAGGAGTGGATGCCGGAAGTGGCTGAATGGTATGAAAAAACCAGGCTGAAAAAAGCTCGCTTGGCTCCCTAAAAAACGCGGTCTGGAGGAGGCAGAGAAGGCTCTATTTACAAGCCGGTTGAGCCAAACCCTCTGGCTCCTCTGGAAGTTCCCACCGGCTCCCCACTCCCAACCTCAATTTTTGGCCGCAAAACAGGGGCGATAACCATCTGAGCTATTCTCATTCCCTTTGTCACCTGAAAAGCTTCCCTAGAATGATTGATCAGGAGCACTTTGATTTCCCCCCTGTAGCCTTCATCAATGGTACCGGGAGTATTGAGTAGAGTTATGCCGTACTTGGTGGCCAGACCGCTCCTGGGCCTGATCTGAGCTTCTGTAGAGGCGGGTAATTCTATGGCTATGCCGGTGCCTATTAGCTTTCTTTCCCCCGGATGGATGAGGGCATTTTCACAGGCAAATAAATCCATGCCTGAATCTGTTTCATGGGCGTAACTCGGCACTTGCGAATCTGGGTATAAAAGATGAACCCTCATTGTCATGTCTGTTAGCGAGCGTTTGTTCTCTGTGGCCTTTTTGTCGGGGGTAGACCGGCACCCCATTTTTGCCATCCCTCAGATGGTAGAAACGCGACATGTCGCGTCTGTACGCGATCCGGGGCGGGCTTTGCCCACCGGCGCGGGCTCAAGAAGAATAATAGCGTTTTGGGTGGCTTCCGCGCCCCTGGTGCAGGGCACGCCTTCCAAGGAGATAGGCGGCGCGGAGCGCACCCCACTTCAGAGACGAACAGTATAACTGTTTGTAAGAAGTTTTGCCATATTCAACCCTGAGGCACTATAATATAGCGTTTCTCATTCTTTGTGAGGTACTGAGAAACCGGGTTTCTTTAAGAAACCGGGTTTCTCTTGCAAACACGTTCATCCACCTGAGAAGCACTATATCATGCAAAATCCCCCCGAAGCACCTGAACTTTTTCCCCGACCGACCTGGGATGAGTATTTCCTGATGCTGGCGAAACTTGCCGCAACTCGCTCGACTTGCCTAGCCTTTCCGGTGGGTGCGGTGATTGTGAAAAATAAGCAGGTGCTCGCCACCGGCTACAATGGCGCACCGGCAGGATCGGCGCACTGCACGGTGCAGGGATACTGCTATCCGGGATTGAGCAGCTGTGACGCCAGCAAAACCATGCCGTCTCGCGCTGTTCACGCGGAGGCGAATGCGATAGCGCAAGCGGCAAAACACGGGATTCCCACTGCCGGTGGGAGTATTTACGTCACCTTGGAACCCTGTCTGTCTTGCTTGAAGTTAATTATTTCAGCCGGCATTCACGAGGTTTTTTACGAAACGCCGTTCAACAGTGGGGGGAGCGCCCAGGTGAGAGATTCTTTTATCAGCGAGGGGTTAGTTACCCTCAAACAAATTCAGCTGTCTGAGGAAACAGCCCAAAGAGCGGCTTTGTTTCTGCTAAATCCCACATCTGAGGCCAGAAAGGAAGACGATCAGCCGGTTAATTTGGGATTTTAGCAACCGCAGATGTACGCAGATAAACGCAGATATAGCGGTTCTCAGTTGGATGAACTAGGGCCCAGAAACCCGGTTTCTTTAAGAAACCGGGTTTCTCAGGGCTATAGATAATCCAGGAAATTCATCTGCGTTCACCCTTGTGCGGTTCAAAATCCCTATGGCTGGTGACTGCGGCGGATGTGGGTGATTTGGTCGGCGACTTCCAGAAGCTTGGCCGGCATATCTGGCCCAGTTAAGATGATATCGACGCCAGGGGGGCGCTTTTCCAAAAAGGCCAGCACTTCAGCTTCTGGGATGAGGCCAAAATTAATCGCTAAGCTCAATTCATCCAGAACCACGAGGTCATATTTGCCCTGACACACGACTTTTTGGGTGTGGTGCCACAACTTTTGCAGGGAGGCGGTTTCAAATTCATCCAGCTGGGGGGTGTCGATGCAGCGATCTGTGTCGCAGCGAATCCAATCCAAGTGCTGCCCCAGGCGGACGGGACGCTCGTGGCCTTGGCCAATTCCGCCTTTGAGGAACTGAACGACGAGCACCCGCGTGCCCTGACCTGCCTTCCGCAGGGCTTGGGCCATGACGCTGGTAAAAAAGCTGCGGTGGGTGCCGGTGAAGACTTGCACGAGTCCTTCAACGGTGTAGGGGAGGCGACTGGGAGTGGTGAGAACTGGAGTTTGTAGCTGTGCGACCATAGGGCAACATTGAACGGGTGAGGGGTCTTGATGCTATCTCTGCTTGGGGCAAAAATGGCGGTTGAGTGATCAGCCGGCAACAACCTGTAGTGTATCTTATCTGAGTCTTGCCCGATATAACACTATATATATAAACGGATCTGTGTCTTTTGGCAGAAAGGGCCAGCAGCAGTGCCGGTAGGGGGGCGCGGTGTGTGGGGGGCCGGCAGGAGGAAGGCGCGAGGCTTAAAATAATTGGGTCTACCCACACTGCATCCGGCCAATTCCTGCGGGGTGCGAGGGAAAAAGGAGCTTTTTTGTGAGATTGGTAATTTTGGGAGGGCCCGGAGCCGGTAAGGGAACGCAGGCCCATACTCTGTGCTACCACCTGAATATCCCCTGGATTTCCACCGGCGAAATCCTGCGACACGCGATTGCGGCGCAAACCGAACTGGGGCGTCTGGCGGAGCCCTATGTAGAAAAAGGAGAGCTCGTGCCCGATCCAACGATGATCGAATTCATCCGCAAGCGGCTGCAGCTCCCGGATGCGGCGAACGGCTGGCTGCTGGATGGCTACCCCCGCACCGCTTTCCAAGCGGAGGAGCTGGACTTTTTGCTCGACGAGCTGGGACAGCAGCTGGACTGGGCGATTTGGCTGGATGTCCCTGAAGACATTTTGCTGAGCCGCTCGATCGCCAGATCGCGCCCTGACGACCAGCCAGAGATCGCCCAGCGCCGGCTGGATTTGTTCCAGGAGCGCACCATTCCCATGCTGGAATACTACGACTACCGCCACCGGCTGCTGAAAATCAACGGCAACCAACCGCCTGTGGAGGTGGAGCGGGAGATTTTGAGAGCTTTGAAGGTGGAATTTTCAGTGTGAGATCAGTGTGAGAGTTTTCACACTCGCACCGGCTGCTGTATCCTGGGTAAGAATTTCGAGGCAAGTGTCATGTCTTGGCAGCGTCCTGATGGTCGGCAACCCGACGAACTGCGTCCGATTCGTTTTGAGCGCAACTTCACCCGCTTTGCCACTGGTTCGGTTTTGGCGCGGTGCGGGGAAACCCAGGTTCTGTGTACCGTCACAGTGCAGCCTGGAGTGCCCAAGTTTTTAGAAGAGACTGGACAGGGCTGGCTGACTGCGGAGTACCGCATGCTCCCCGGGGCGACACCCAAACGCCAAGAGCGGGAGTTTCTCAAACTGTCTGGCAGGACCCAGGAGATTCAGCGGTTGATTGGGCGCAGCTTGCGGGCGTGTTTGGATATGAAAGCGCTGGGGGAGCGCACGGTAATTGTCGATGCGGACGTGCTGCAGGCGGATGCCGGCACCCGCACGACTTCGATCACCGCCGGCTTTGTGGCGCTGGCGGATGCGATGGAAAAACTGGTGCGACAGGGTGAGCTGGATCGCTCGCCGCTTTGCCATCAGGTGGCTGCTGTTTCGGTGGGGCTGCTGGAGGGCGTGCCGTGCCTGGATCTGAATTACCTCGAAGATGTCGCCGCTGACGTGGATTTCAATGTGGCGATGAACGATCAGATGGGCATTATTGAAGTCCAGGGAACGGCTGAAGCCGGCAGTTTTAGCCGCCCCCAGCTCAATGAGCTTCTGGATTTAGCAGAAAAAGGGATTCAAGAATTGCTGCAAATTCAGCGGGAAGCTTTGCGCTAGAAACCCGGTTTCTTTAAGAAACCGGGTTTCTGGCACCCTGTGGCATCGTTGCCCTCAATTCCCTTACACCAACCTGTACTCTTCCTCAAACACTTCCTCCCAGGAAAGGGAAGTTAATTCACAGTCCCTACCCATTTCATCCTCAGCATCTTTCAGGGCTCTGCTCAAGCATATATCCCAGATAGATTCAATAGAATTCCGGTTCAAGCTGGGGACTTCTTCTTGGATATCTTCAATCTCTTGACGGGCGGAACGAATGGTGATTGCCCAGCTGGAAGTCCGGCGTTCCGGCTGGCACTTCCACTTGATAACATGACTCATCAACCGAATTAGCTGGCTTTTGAGCGCCCGCTTTTCTGTTCTTCCCATTGCTTCAATCAGGGCATCTAAACCCTCAGTGGCTTCCATAAACTGTCCCTCTCCTAAAAGTTGCCGCACGGCTACGGCAGTTTGATAGTGAGAGGAGGCTGCTAGCCACTCCCAATCTTGTTGTGCCGGCATGGCGACCTCCCCTTCAATTCCGCTGCACTAAGGTGTACTCTTCCTCAAACACTTCCTCCCAGGAAAGGGAAGTTAGCTCACACTCCCTATCCATTTCCATCTCAGCTTCTCTCACAGCTCTAATCAAGCATTTATCCCAGATTGATTCAAGATAATCCCGGTTTAAGCTAGGGACTTCCTCTTGGACATCTTCAATCTCTTGACGGGCGGAGAGAATGGTTATAGCCCAGCTGGAGCACCGGCGTTCCGGCTGGCACTTCCACTTGATAACATGACTCATCAGCCGAATTAGCTGGCTTTTGAGCGCCAGTTTTTTGGATTTTCCCATTGATTCAATTAGTGCGTAGAGTCCCTCGCTGGCTTCCATCCACTTTCCCTCCTGCAAGAGTTGCTGGACTGCGACTGCAGTTTGATACTCAGATCCGGCTGCTAGCCACTCCCAATCTTGTTGTGCCGGCATTGCTATCTCCTCATGGTTGCCCATATTCTATAATAAAGGATAATCATAACTTTGAACAACAATCAAGTTTGAACGCTTCCGACGCCCACAATTATGCTGCGCTACTCTCTCACCCTTCTCTCCGCATTTTCCCTCGCCGCCGCTGTCTCTATTTGTCCCAGGTACTGGGGGGCGTTAGAAGACAAACGGCTGAGCGGGCCCGTCTTGGCCGGCTTCCTTTTGAGCGCGGTCGCCATCTTGGCCATTTTCAGACAGCTCCAGGAAAATTGCCCTCAAAACGCTCCGCCTAAGCAAGTCCTCAAGCAATTTTTTTGGTATATTGCGCAGTATGGCAGCTTTATTTTATTGTTTTGTATGGCAGCCTGGCTGGTATCCCTTGGCACTCACTGGTTGCTGGCTCCCTTCCTCTCAAAACAAATCATCAATGGGCTTTCTTTCTTTTTCTTTTGGTGTTTTGTAATCGGTCTGATTGCGCTGGCGCGCCGCTAGCGCTAACGCTAACGGCTGCTGAACAGCTTTACCGCGCCCCATTTTAAATAAAGCCAGACATTTTTAAAGGTTGCGGGGCTTCGGAAACCAGCGGTCGCGTAACTTTTGCACCGGCTCTTCAATTAATTTTGTCATGGCAATTCCCAGCGCCACACTCACAACTAAATAAATCCAGAACTCAACAACAAAATGAATCTCCCGCCCGCTGGCACGCCTGAGCAGGTCAATCCCCCACCTAGCAACTGGCATGTGCCAAAGATAAATCGAGTAAGAATTAAACCCAATCCAGGCTAAAACCCCAACCGCCGGACTGACGATGTTCGCAATGGGTTTGGGCAAAGGCTCCTCCCAGTACAGTACAGACATTATTAAGCCGCCAAATCCCAGATCCAGTAACGTTATCCCCAAGGTGTGCGCTAACTTACTTGTTTCCAGTTCCAGCAGCAAGCAGGGAACAATCAAAAGCATACTGAGAGGGAGTATTAAGTTGAGCCGCCGCCTAATAAAATTGGAAAATATGGCCGTGTGAAACGCCTGCAAATACCCGAGCAGCACCCCAAACGTTAGCCCATCTAAGCGCAAGTGCGTTGCAAATACATGAGTTTGATGGGTGTAGGGTAGAGAAAAGGCGGTCACAACTCGAAGGGCGAGCGACAAGATGGCAATTACAATAAAAATTTTGACGGCGGGTTTGAAGGGATCTGACTTATTTGTGGCGAACTTTCCCATTAATATCAGACTGATTGGCAGTAAAATTACATAAAAATGCTGGTCGGCTGCTAAGTACCAAGTGTGGTTCCAAAGCGGCGAGCCATAATAATTTTGAAAAAAGAAGATTTCAGAAGCGACCGCTCCGGGGTTAAACTTCAGGCCGGTCAGGGCGTTATAGAGGAGTGTTACGGCGATTAAAATATAGAAAGGCGGGTAGATTCTCGCCCCCCGGCGAATCCAGAAGTTTTTCAGGTCGATTTTACCGGATTTTTTGTACTCTTGGAAGAGTAAGCCGGAAACCAGAAAGCCGCTCAAAACGAAAAATAAGTCCACTCCTGTCCATCCGATCCGATACCATAAATCGCTGACAAATTTATGCCTGCCCATCACTAATAAAATTGCAACTGCTCTCAAGGCGTCCAGCTGTTTTAGCCTGATGCGCTTGCTTCCAGAATCATTGGTTTGTGTCATAATCTTTACAGATTTTGATATTTCAGCACCTGAGGCGGCTGTTCCCGCAATTTACCAGAGAGACCCTCAAGGCAAGGGCCTCAAGGCAAGGGGGTTTCGTGCGTTCGCAGTCCCTTGTTTGGGGGTAGGGGGAATCGGACAAAAGAAAGTGTGGCTTGCTCCCTCTTCCCACCGGCCCGATGCTGCTTTTAAACAGTTATCATAGCATATAGCGCAGAAACCCGGTTTCTTTAAGAAACCGGGTTTCTCAGCACCTCACTTAGCGCAAGTCTTGTTGCGTGAAGAGCGCGGGAAACGCTGCACAGAACCACAGCCGGTGAGCCAGCGTTCCATGAAAGCCCCAGGCAATTTCTCCAGACAAGCTTCAATTTCTTGACAGGCAGAACAACTCGTGATAGAGCAGGGGCAGCGCCGGCAATGTGGGGCTGGCCCCAGCTTTCTAACAAAATGTAGCGAAAAATTAAGAATCGTTGCAGTTTAACAACACAGCGGTTGTTAAAATGGCCGGCTGAATCCCAAGCAGCAAGGGCATTTCAGCGATTGGCTGGGGGGTTTGCCCGCCGGTGCAGCCGGTGTTCAGAGGGGCGTGATGTCTGAGAAAATCAGAAACGGATTCGCACAAGGGAGAACACAGACATGAAATTGGCTTACTGGATGTATGCCGGTCCCGCTCACATTGGCACCCTGCGCATTGCCAGTTCCTTCAAGAACGTCCACGCCATCATGCACGCGCCGCTGGGCGATGACTACTTCAACGTCATGCGCTCGATGCTAGAGCGGGAGCGGGACTTCACGCCGGTGACAGCCAGTATAGTAGACCGGCACGTTCTCGCCCGTGGCTCCCAGGAACGAGTGGTGGAGAACATCACCCGCAAAGACAAAGAAGAACACCCCGATTTGATTGTTCTCACCCCCACCTGCACCTCCAGCATCCTGCAAGAAGACCTGCAAAACTTCGTTGAGCGGGCGCAGCTGGAAGCCAAAGGCGACGTGATGCTGGCGGATGTCAACCACTACCGGGTGAACGAACTGCAAGCCGCCGACCGCACCCTGCATCAAATCGTCCAGTATTATATCGAAAAAGCCCGCAAAAAGGGCGACCTGCCAGAAGGCAAAACCGAAAAACCCTCGGTCAACATTATAGGAATTTCTACCCTCGGCTTCCACAACCAGCACGACTGCACAGAATTGAAGCGGCTGATGGCTGATTTGGGAATTGAAGTCAACGAGGTGATTCCAGAAGGAGCCTCCGTTCACAACCTGAAAAACCTGCCTCGCGCCTGGTTTAACCTAGTTCCCTATCGGGAATTGGGGTTAATGTCGGCTCGCTACCTGGAGCAACAATTCGGCATGCCTTATGTGGATATCACCCCGATGGGCGTGGTGGAAACGGCTCGCTGCATCCGCAAGATTCAGCAAGTGCTTAACGCCCAAGGCGCAGATGTCGATTACGAAAATTTCATCAACGAGCAAACCCTGTTTGTCTCCCAAGCGGCTTGGTTCTCTCGCTCGATTGACTGCCAGAACTTAACCGGCAAGAAGGCTGTCGTGTTTGGCGATTCCACCCACGCGGCGGCGATGACCAAGATTCTCTCTCGCGAGATGGGGGTTCAAGTTGTTTGGGCCGGCACTTATTGCAAATACGACGCCGACTGGTTCCGCGAGCAGGTGAGCGAGTATTGCGATGAAGTGCTAGTTACGGACGACCACACTCAGATTGGGGACGCCATCGCTCGTGTGGAGCCGGCGGCGATTTTTGGCACCCAAATGGAGCGCCACGTTGGCAAGCGTCTGGATATCCCCTGCGGCGTGATTTCGGCACCGATTCACATCCAGAACTTCCCGATTGGTTACAAGCCTTTCCTCGGGTACGAGGGCACCAACCAAGTGGTTGATTTGGCATACAATTCCTTCACTTTGGGAATGGAAGATCACCTGCTGGAAATTTTCGGAGGTCACGACACCAAGGAAGTCATCCAAAAGGGAATCTCTGCCGATTCTGACCTCAGCTGGAACAAGGAAGCTCAGGCGGAATTGAATAAGGTTCCCGGTTTCGTGCGCGGTAAGGTGAAGCGCAATACCGAGAAGTTCGCTCGCGAGCGCGGCATCAGTCAAATTACTGTTGAGGTGATGTACGCGGCGAAAGAATCTGTCGGCGCGTAAGGAATGCCGGTGAGTGGGGGGCACCTTGCCGGTGCCCTTCCTTATGTTTATATAGCGGTTCTCAGATTAGTGAGGTACTGAGAAACCCGGTTTCTTTAAGAAACCGGGTTTCTGGCCCTCACGTACATCAAACTGAGAACCGCTATAATGATTCCAGGAGTTGCAGGAACTGCGAATGAGTGACCGAGTATCTTTCCCATCTGTGGTTGAGTGTGTTGAAGCGATCTCGACCGAGGAGCAAGATTTGTTAATTGAACTCATTGAGAAAAGGCGGATTGAAAGGCGGCGCATGTAAATCGCCAAGAACGCAGCCGAGACGCTAGCAGCTAGCCATGCCGGTACGGCAAAGCGCGGCACTCTGGCTGACTTGCGAGCGGATTTACTCGATGAAGAAGAATGAGAACTCTGGTTTGGGATAGCAGCTTTTGACGGGCTTTTAGGCGTGCTGTTCGTAAGAAACCCCAGCTAGAGCCAAGGATATTTGCTGTTTTGGAATTGCTTGTGAGTGAGCCATTGGCGCAGCCTTTGAGAGCCCACAAGTTGCGCGGTCAATTAGAGGGTTTGTGGGCTTGTTGGGTTGAGTATGATTGCCGAATTATTTATGCCCTTCAGCAAGACCCTGACTCTGAGGAGGAGAGAATTATACTGGTTGACATTGGAACGCACGATCAGGTATCTTAGAAATTAAGAAGACCTTGCTACGGGCGAACTTTCATGTCGAACCGACTGCCATTTAGGGCACCCAGATGGAGCGGCTCCCCGATAAGGGGTGGTTTGGCGCTGTCAGCGGAGTTCGCGTTCCGTCGGGGTTGTCTCGCACCATGACGACGCCCAACTACGAACTTTTGGGCTAATGCCCAACTACGAACTTTTGGGCTAAAGCCCAACTACGAACTTTTGGGCTAATGCCCAACTACGAACTTTTGGGCTAATGCCCAACTACGAACTTTTGGGCTAATGCCCAACTACGAACTTTTGGG
>JALOOK010000527.1 GCA_025454445.1 Oscillatoria sp. Prado101
GAGGTGATCTGGTAGGGCGTGCAGCCCAACTACAAACCTTTTCCTCGTTCCCAGCCTCAGGCTGGGAACGCCACGCAGGAGGCTCTGCCTCCTTCTAAGAGACAATCCGATTAAAAACCCTACTGCTGTTTAGTTTACTGACAGCAACCGAACGGCTTCTCCAAAGGGAAAATGTTCCAAACCCAGCCCGCCGGGAGTCACCACCCACAGCACCGGCAACGGAGGCGGTTCCTCCGGAAAGGTGCCGTAGCCATCGGTGAGGTAAACGCACACGCCGCTGGAGTGCCAGTCCCTGTTAGCGCTGACTTTCTCAAAAAAGGGCACAAAGGAAGTGCCGCCACCCCCCACCGGCTTTGGGATAGAGCTATCTGGTGTCAGGGAATAGGGTCCGTAAGCCTCTGCATCAGCATAGTACAATTCGCATTTCAGGTGGGGGTAAGCGCTGAGAATTCCCAGGACTTCGCTGAGAAACATCCGCATTTCGCCATCGCCAACGGAGCCACTGGTATCGACTGCGACAAACACCTGCACGGATTCGCCTTCCAGCGCTTCCAAATAAAGTCCGCGCCCGATAAACCGGCGATCGAAGCCGGTGAAATCTGTCGGAGTTTGCACCAAATAGCGCCATAGGTACGAGCGCCAGTCTAGCTGCGCCCGAGTTAATGCCCCCAGTTCTCGCTGCATCCCAGCCGGCACGCTTCCCTGGCTGTTGCTAGAGCGAGCCACAACCAAAGCTTGCTGTATGGCATTTTTCCAGTGGGTTTCCAGAGAGGCTTGTTTCGCTTTATTTAGAGAGCCGGTGTCGCTACTGCTGCTCTCCCGCCCGTCTCCTGATGCGTCAGCTGGAGCCTGATTTAACAAATCCAGTTGACTAATTTCGTAAAATGTGGTATTCTTAAGCAGTATTTCGTAAATTTCCTCGACGCTCAGGTGTTCGAGCTGCCGGTTGCGAATGCCGCCGGCGGGGAGTTCAAATCCGGGCTGCCCGACAATCATCCCATTCACCACAATATCAGCGGCAATATTCCACAGGATTGGCTCCCGCTGTCCCCGGCGCGGCACATGCAGCAAAGCCGCGTGCAGCACTTCATGCAGCAATAAACCATCTACTTCAGGTGATCTTAGCGAGCGCACAAAATCCGGGTTGATAAAAATATCTTTCCCGTCAGTTGCTGCAGTGGGCAAAGTTTGCGTAGCTTGGAAATGGGTAAACAGCGCCAGCGTGGCGAAAAAAGGAGATTTCATCCGCAACCGCAGCAGCGAAGCGCTGACAATCCTCTCAATATCCGGTTCCAATTTCATATAAAATCTCCTCTCCTGTCAATCTTTACCTTGGCGCTCTACCCTGCGGGAAGCCGAGAAAGCGCGTCTATGGCGTCTTGGCGGTTCAATAAAACCTTCCCCTCTCATACTATGTCTGGAGGCACTGTTGTGGTATGGCAGATGGGATCGGGATCGTTCATATCCTTCCCTGTGTGGGGGCGGGTTTATAAATATTCTCGGCTTTCCCGATACATTGCTAGTGAACCCGCCCCTACAAGCCTTTATATACAAAACAGATGCGAACGGACATGATATCACAGCCCCAGCAACCCCTGAAAATCCTTCATAAAACCTCTGAGTTGCTCGTTCTGCTGCACCAGTTTAGCCAAAGCTCCCATTTGCCCTTTGAGCCGCATCTGGCGGAACAAATCTACAGCGAATAGCTGCACCCACTCAGCAGTCGCCACCTCAGAAATCCAGCTGAAGGCATTATAAGCTTCGGTGGCGTCACCGGCTCGCACCGCCAAGCCAATGGTGGTGGCGTAGCGCACGGAAGGCTCGGAGGGAAAAGGAATCGCATCGCCTTTGCCCATAAAAATGCGAGTCAAGTCGGGCAAATTCTGGTAAAGCTTGACAAAAGCGTCAAATTCTGATTCTACTTCCATACCTACTGCGGGAGCAATGCTCAGCCCTGCTTTGTGCAGGTGGCTGGCCATCACCCAGGAGCGGGGGGAGGGCCAAGCGGGCTGCTGGTGGTCGAGTTTGTGGAGCAGGGTGGTGCGAAAGGAGAGGAAGGCGATGATTTGTTCGTGGACTTTTGTAGCGAGGGCGTAGGCTTTAAAGCTGTCGAAATCTGGCTCGACTTGCAGGTGCAAAAAGCGGTTGGCGAGGGGGGAGGGCATGTCAAAAACGGCGGCGCGATCTTCTTTGCGGTTGCCAACTGCCCAAACGTACCACCCTGGGGGAACTTCGTAGGAGCCAACGCGCCGATCTAGAATTAATTGTTGGGCAACTCCTTGCATGGCCGGTGGGGCCATATTGAGTTCGTCGAGAAACAGAATGCCTTTGCCATTTCGGGGGAGGAATTCCGGGGGATACCACTTGGAGATGCCATTTTCGGCAACCGGCAAACCGCGCAAGTCAGTGGGAGCCAGCTGAGACAGGCGCACGTCGGTAAAGTCGATTTTTTGTTTGCGTGTGACTTGGGCGACGATGCTGGATTTGCCAATGCCGGGTGGGCCCCAAATCATGGTGCTGATTTGCAGGTTTTTGCTGACTAGGCTGTTGAGGTAAGCTTTCAGGGCGGCGGGAGTCATGGGATTTTAGATTCGGGATGGGAGATTTGAGGTTGAGAAAAGCCTTTGTAAGGGGCATTTTCAGGAGCAAAAAAGCAGGCTGAATTCTCCCCAAATGGTATTATGCCTCGATTTGGCGATTTTGTAACGGGACTTACGCACAACTATGAAAGAAACCGGGTTTCTGGTTCGGAAGGGCTGTTGCGTCAAGACTGCTGGTTCAGAAACCCGGTTTCTGCGCAAGTCCTATGTAAATTCGCTCTGGCAGCAGCGCGGACAAGCAGGTTGGCGTCGCCGGCCAATCTTTTGAGCGTCTTGGGTGGGGTATTGGGGTGCTGGGCGACAGCATAGCGCTCCCACCACCACAGTGACCGGCGGTGTTCTGCCAGCACGTTACTGGGAACTTGGGGGTGCAAAAGAATAAAGAGCCGGCTATATCGAGGCGAGCTATATTTAGGAGTAGAATCTTTTGGGTAATGCTGGAGTACCACGGTTAGTCCGTCAGGGTTTTTAGCCACGTACCGCCCGACTGCAATTTGCAGAATAGTCTCTTCTGGATCGCCTAATAGTTGCTCCAGGACACTGACCGGCGTGTTGGGATTTGAGGCGATCTCCGTGCGAATATCCAGCTCCTGAGCTTTCGCTAACTTCATAAGCAGACTGACGGACTTGTTGGGATTTGCGGCCACCTTCCTGCGAACTTCCGAATCACTATCTTCCGCCAACTGCTCCAGGATGCTGACCGGCGTGTTGGGATTTGCGGCAACGTTCCTGCGAACTTCCGACTCACTATCTTCCGCCAAGCGCATAAGGACGCTGACCGGCGTGTTGGGATTTGCG
>JALOOK010000100.1 GCA_025454445.1 Oscillatoria sp. Prado101
TGAGCGGCTTAACCGTCAGGCGCGACGGGAAATTAACCGTCAGCAACCGCATTTACCGGGAAGTTTTTAACCCCACTTGGGTAGAAAAAACCCTCTCTGACTTGCGCCCCTACGCCGAAGCCCTCGCCGCTTGGCTGGCGTCCAACTGTCAGGATTCTTCCCGATTGCTGCGCGGACAAGCCCTGCAGGATGCGCGAGAGTGGGCTGCAGGCAAAAGTTTGAGCAATTCTGATTACCAATTCCTAGCAGCTAGCGCCGATGCGGAATTAGAAGAGTTGCGAAAAAGAGAAGAGCTGCGCCAGCTTGAAATCGAGCGCCTCTGCCGCGAAAAGGAGTTGCTCGAACAGCTCAATAAAGAGCAAGAGCGCCGCAAACTCGCCCAATTCAAGTTTTTGCGCGAGCGCCTGCTGCGAGCCGAAATCATTGGCAGAACCACTGGAGCCGTCATGTCAATCGCGGCATTTTTAGTCGGGGTGTTTTGGGTGAAAGCCTCTATGGATGACTCCAACGCCAAACTCAACGCTTTCAGCTCCTTCTCCGAGGCTCTCGTCGCCGAAAACCGCCCCCAAGACGCCCTGATAGAAAGCCTGAGGGCGGCAAAAGAAATGAACCACTATCTGGGGGTGACTTCAGATACGAGAATTCGGGTATTGACAGCCCTGCACCAGGCAGTTTATAATGGAAAACAGCTGGATCAGTTGCAAGGACATGCCGGTGCGGTTAGGAGCATCTCTTTCAGCCCAGACAGCCAAACAATTGCCACCGGCAGCGATGACAGCACTCTCAAGCTCTGGCGCAGAGATGGCACCTTACTCGCCACATTCAAAGAACCTCTCCCAGTCAGCAGCGTCACTTTCTCCCCCGACGGCAAAACCTTGGCCTCAGCAAGTGGGGAAACAGTCAAACTCCGGACTGCAAACGGTCAGGAACTCCTGACATTGAAAGGACATCAAGCTGCTGTGACCGGCGTAAGTTTCAGCCCGAAAGGTGATATCATTGCCTCCAGCAGTGAGGATAAAACCGTCAAACTCTGGAGTGCCGGTGACGGCAAATTTCGCTTGACTTTACACCCGCACCCTGATATAATAAGAGCATTGAGCGTCGCACACGACGGCAAAACCTTGGCTGGCGCTAGCGATGACAGGACTGTCAAAATATGGCGGGTCAGTGACGGCAAATTGCTCTATACTTTATATGGGCATAGCGATCGAGTTCTGGGCGTAACTTTCAGCCCGGATGGCCAGATGCTGGCAACGGCTAGCGCTGACTCCACGGCGAGATTTTGGAGCAAAGACGCCACCCTCCTGAGTATCTTAAAACATCCAGAGCCGGTGACGAGCGTCAGCTTCAGTCCGGACAGCAAAACTGTCGCCACGGGGAGTGCCGGTGGGGTGGTGAGACTTTGGCACCGAGACGGTACGCTGCTCAAAACTTTAAACCGGCAAGAGAGCAAAGTGGCAAAAAAACTGACGGCGGTGAGTTTTAGCCCCGACGGCGAGCTGCTTGCCGGTGCGAGTTCAGATGGTGCGGTGATGCTGTGGAATTTGCATCTCGATGATTTGTTGGTGCGCGGTTGCGATTTAGTGCGGGATTATCTGCGGACGAATCCTAATGTTAGAGAGGGCGACCGGCACCTGTGTGATGGTATTGGCAGGGAAAAGTAGTCAGATTTATGAACCGCCAAGACGCGCCCGAGCGCCAAGGAATGTTAAGCAGCTGTTGCAATTAGCTGGCGAATGGCTTGCGCGGTTGCCGGTGCGAGTAAAATGCCGTTACGATAGTGGCCGGTGGCGAGAAAAACGTTGCTGTATCCGGAGAGCCGGCCAATCACCGGCGCGGCTTGTTTTTCCGGGCGGGGGCGCAAACCCGACCACTTTTCGATAACAGTTGCTCCGGCTAAAATTGGGCAGAACGAGATAATTTTTTCCATCACCGCATCCAGCAGTTTCGGATCTGCCACCGGCTCCCCCCCACCGGCTGGAAACTCCACCGTCGCCCCCAACCAGTAATCAGCCCCACCGGCGGGCACAATGTGAGCGTCATCCCCCGTAATCACCGGCTGGAAATCCGGATTCCCCAAAGGACTTCCCAACCGCACCCGCATCCCCTGTCCCAAAACAGGTCTAATATCAGTCGGCTGCGCCAAGTTTTCTGTCAGCTGCGCAGATCCCAAACCGGCAGCTATCACAACCCAATCTGCCGGCACCCCACCCCCAGCTGTTTTCACTTGACACACACACCGGCAGTCTGGAGTTGTAGCAATTTCAAACCCCTCAACCGCCACACCAAATTGAAAACTGACGCCATTGCGCTCAGCACCGGCAACCAGCGCCCGCGTCAGCGCCACTGGATCAACTTGCCGGTCTTGAGGAGAATAAATCGCGCCGGCGAGATGCGAGCACTCCACTTGCGGGCACCTGGACACCACCTCAGAAGGCTGTAAAATTTCCAATTGAAACCCTTGAGTGCGGCGAATTTCTGCGAGCTGATGCCAGCCTTTCATCTCCTCTTCCTCAAAGCAAAGCATCAGAATACCCTGCCGGTTGAAAGGGATGTGGCAGCGGGTGAGCGCTTCCAATTCTGGAATCAAAGTTTCATAGCGCTGCATGCTAGAATATCGCAATTGCCAGTTCCTGCCTTTTACCTTCTGGCTGATCGCGCCCATCAGCACCCCCAGAGAGGCGGCGGTGGCTCCCTGTGCCGGTGGGTGCCGGTCGAAAACTGTGATTTCCAACCCAGGCACCAGGCTCAGTTCATAAGCAATCGCCGCTCCCACAGCACCGCACCCAATTACTGCAACTTGACTCATATCGATTTTAGATTTTAGTTTTAGAAACCGGGTTTCTGGAAGAAACCCGGTTTCTGGACTGTCGTTTATCCGCTACAGGCTGCGGTTCAAAACCAGAATAGATTAACCCTGGGGAAGCAGCTGCAAGAAGGCGTCAAAATCCTTCAAAGCTTCCTGGTAGTTTTGGGAAGCTACCTGATAGCTGTTGGTTTCGGCGGCTTTATCGATGGTTTCCAGGTGTCCGAAAACATCCTTAGCTGCTTTACGGGCTGCCGGCTGGTCTTTCGGCAGCAGATAGCGGGTAACGTAGGCCATATCTTGCCGCAGCTGGCCCAGAGGGCCGTGGATAAACGTGCGCGTATCTATCCAGTTGCGCTTTTGGATCAAGGTTTGCAGTTCGTCCATGCGCCCCCGGAACTCAGTAATTTTGGGAACGTATTTCTGAATTTGCTCAATCTGAGCCGGAGTGTAAGTTGCAGCCTTCGGGGTGGCGGCGAAGCTGCTAAAACTGATAGCGAACGTTGCAAAAAGTGCCAGAATCAAGGCCAAAATAGAGCGCTGACGTGACATAAGGATTATCTTTGCCAATAACTGAGGATTTAGTTCTCTCAAAAAAATATATCAAGATGTTGCGTCATATAGATCCTTGTGCTGGGGGCGGAGATCCTTCCAGCCTCAGGCTGGGAACGCTTTCCCTGGAGGCTATGACTTGAAAATGTTTGTAGTAGGGCTTTAGCCCTAAACCTGCTGCCGGCGCAGAAAGGGAATCAGGGCATTGCTAACTTCCACAGACCAGTGCTCTTGAGGGTAGTGCCCGCCCTCTTCGAGTTTAACGATTTGTGCGTTCTGGAGGGTGCCGGCGAAAGTTTCCGCCTGGGTGAAGGGCAGCCAGGGATCGGCCATTCCCCAGACAATCAGGGTTGGTTGCGCCCACCGGCTGAACCCGGATGAAATCTCGGCCATTGCCTGCTTGAGCTGGAGATTGCGCACGGTAGCGAGCAGACTGCGACCGGCATCCGAACTTTTGAGAAATGGACGCCGGTAGACATCCAAATCTTCGTCTGAGACAACGAACCGGCTCCCCGCCTCCAGGGTGCGGTCAACCAAAAGGGGGTCTTGGGTCATCATATCCCCCACCAGGGGCAGTCCCAGCTGCTGGATTTTCCAGGGCAACTTTGCATCTGGCGACACCGGCGCGTTGAGAACCGCTAAGCGCTGGACTTGATCCGGGTGGCGCAGGGCGTACTGCAGCCCCACAGACCCCAAAAATCCTTGCGCCACCAGGTAAAATTGCTGGATTTCCAGCGTTTTGAGGAAAGCGGCGAGGGCGTCAATAAAGGCGTCGGGGGTGTAGGCGAAGTCGCGCCGGTCTGGGAAGCTGGAGCGCCCGAAGCCAATCCAGTCGGGGGCGATAGAGCGAAACCCTTGCTCTGCGAGCGCCGGCATCACTTCCGTCCAGCTGTAACTCAGGGACGGAATTCCGTGAAGTAGCAGCACCGGCGGTTTGTCGCTTTCATTTGCCGGTTTTGCCTCCCGATAAAACCACTTCAGCGATCCGACTTGAATAATTTGCTCGTCAATGGCCACGATATCTCCCCTTGAGTTCCTGTCTGAGCTTACCGCCGGTGGGGAGCGCTAGGCAAGGGGCGCAATAAATAAACCCGCCCCCCACGGGCATTGGTAGGGGCGGGTTCACCGACAATCTTTGGCACCCCATGAAAAACATAAATAAACCCGCCCCCGACGCCCCCCCTTAAAAAGGGGGGGAATTATCAAAGCCCCCCTTTTTAAGGGGGGGAAAGGGGGGATCTGAATGCTGGGAATTGTAGGTCGCAACTTGGATTAAATAAACCCGCCCCCCACGCGCCCGGGGTGATTGCGCATCACTGTTACCAAAACATAAAATGCAGCATTTGTCAATGAGTAATTACCGACCCTCTGGCAATCCCTGACCAACAAAAAAAGGGGTTGAATATCAACCCCAATCTTGGTGCTTATGGACAAACCTAGAAATTCATCTCAGCAGCTTGCACCTTCTCGACCTGCTTCTTCTTGAGGACGAGCAGGATTTGAGACAGGGTGACAATGGCAAAGAAAGCCAGCAACCCTTTGATGCGATTCGAGCTTTGCAAGACGATTTCAACATCTTTCTGACCGAAACCGCCCACATTGGGGTTGGAGGTGAGAGCGGCACCGGCTGCAACTTCCTGCCCAACCGATACAATCAGTTCCGGTCCCGGGGGAATGGTGTCAACAACCGTGTTGCCGTCAGCGGTTTGGATGGTCACTTCATAACCGCCTTCTTCTTCCACAGGAACAATCTCAGTCACTGTACCGGCAGCGGAAGCATTATACACAGTGTTGTTGCTCTTGTCGCCGGTGGGGTAAACCTGACCGCGCCCGCGATTGCCGCCCACATGGATAGAATATTTGCCGTAGTGGATGCCTTTATCGGTTTCCGGATTGGGAGAGAGCACCGGGAAAATAATCTCCTGGTATTCCTCGCCTGGGAGCGGGCCGACGATAATTACGTTTTCTTTGTCCTCGCTGTAAGGCTGGTAATAAATATCCTCGATTTTTTCCTTCAGTTCTTCGGGAATTCGGTCTTCGGGGGCAATCTTGAAGCCTTCTGGCAGCATGACCACGGCACCCACATTCAGCCCGCCTTTGCTGCCATCGCCGGTCACTTGCTGGATGTTAGTGTCGTAGGGAATTTTCACCACCGCTTCAAACACTGTATCCGGCAGAACTGCTTGCGGCACTTCCACTTCCGTGGGTTTAGACGCTAAGTGGCAGTTGGCGCAAACAATCCGTCCCGTAGCTTCGCGGGGCGTTTCGGGAGCGGTTTGTTGCGCCCAGAAGGGATAGGCTGCAGCTGCCCCGGGCAGGGCCAGGTCCCCGGCTAGGAAAATCGCTGCGGTTGCAATCGCCAGCAGCAGGCTTTTAATTGCCGCCCTGTAGCTGACGGGCAACATCACTGAGAGGGAAAATTTTTTCATCTGGAATGAGAAGATTTCAGCAACAAAGGTCAAACAACGAGATGGCCGAATTTTGGACTGCGATCAGTCACCTGTCAATAGCCTGACTGTTAACAGCTGGCAGCTGACATCTCAAATCTCAAATCGGCTTATGCCCACCAAGGATTGTCGCCGGTGCGGAAGTCTGTTTCCGTCCAAGGCGTGAAGCTTACTTTATCATCTTCCACATTGGCGTGAACCAGTGCCAGGGACAGGGGTGCTGGCCCGCGCACCACTTTGCCGGTGGCGTCATACTGGGAGCCGTGGCAGGGACAGATGAACTTGTTCTCGCTGGCGTTCCAGGGCACGACGCAGCCCAGGTGAGTGCAAACAGCGTTGATCCCGTAATTGGCAATCGATGACTCACTCTCCACCACAATATAGGTGGGGTCGCCCTTCAGACCCTGCGCCAGGGTGCGGGAGCCCGGATTGTGGCTGGCCAAAAATTCGCTGAGCTGGATGTCGTTGCCCAGGGCGTCCTTGGCCGTCACCCCACCGCCGGCCCCACCGCTCGATGGCGGAATAAAATACTTGACCACTGGATACAGGGCACCCAGCGCCGTGCCGGTGACCGCACCGAACGTCAGGAAGTTCATAAATTGACGACGCCCCATGCTGGGTACGTCCGCAGATCCAGATACTTGAGTCATGACCTGTGCTGAGCTATGTGTTAACTTATTTGTCTAATCCAACCGCAAATGAATGGGCCTGTGCAGACCCAATCCGTCAGTTCGGCAAGTCCGCACCACCCGTACAGGGTACTACAATTGCTTTCAGAACGCAGTGTACAGCTTTTCTGAGAGCATTATTGCATTTTTTGAAGTAGCGAACGAATTCTTAAGGAATGTAACCAATGGCCACTTACGCAGGGGAAGCTATGACCGGCAACGACCTACGCCAGCTGCTGCTGGCTAAATGGGGACGCTCCTATGACATCCAGCTGCGGCGCACTCAGGGCAAGATCTTTGTCCAGGTAATGTGGAAGTACCTGGAGCAAGCCTCCTTTCCCATGACGGAGGCGGAGTATTTGGCCCATCTGGAGGCGATCGCCGGCTATCTCCACGGCTGGGGTGCGGTAGAGCAGGTGCGAGATTACATCCAACAAACGCGGGAGCGCCCCCGCCAGGGCAAAGCCGTCAGCATTCCCCTGGACTTGGGCGAGCGAGCCTCCGAATGGCTGCTGGAAAATTTTTAACAATCGGGCACGCTCGCATTGGGCAGCGGGCAATCGGGCAGCGGGCAGCGGGCAGCGGGCGATCGGGCAGCGGGCGATCGGGCATCGGGCACGAGCCCATTGCGCTCCGGATGGCATAAATAGCAATTAAACGGATTTTAGGTAATTTGTATTTACTCACTCCCCCTAGGCGTGCCTGCGGGGAGGGGGTAGGGGCTTGCAGGGGCAGGTTTTTTCTCTGTGTTTGGCGTGCGACTACCGTTACCCATCCCTGTTAGCTCTGCACTTTTGTTTCGGGAACCCGTAATTTCTCATGCGGTAAACCGAACATACAGTCAGTGGCAGCTGAGTCGGAATGGTGAAATCCCCCTTCTGCTGGCATTTTGGGAGAGGGGTGACGGTTGTCTGCAGCACTACCGCACACATGCTTCGGGAACCCGTAATTTCTCATGCGGTAAACCGAACATACAGTCAGTGGCAGCTGAGTCGGAATGGTGAAATCCCCCTTCTGCTGGCATTTCGGGAGAGGGGTGACGGTTGTCTGCAGCACTACCGCACACATGCTTCGGGAACCCGTAATTTCTCATGCGGTAAACCGAACATACAGCCAGTGGCAGCTGAGTCGGAATGGTGAAATCCCCCTTCTGCTGGCATTTCGGGAGAGGGGTGACGGTTGTCTGCAGCACTACCGCACTTTTGCTTCGGGAACCCGTAATTTCTCATGCGGTAAACCGAACATACAGCCAGTGGTAGCTGAGTCGGAATGGTGTTATCCCCCTTCTGCGAGCCTCAAAATACCCCATATCTAAAAAACCTACCCCCGAAAGGGGGGTAGGGTGGGGTTGATTCAACACCTCGGTGCGACGCCCTCAGATCGCTGAACCGGCTCCGGAGCGAGCAGCGCCGATGCAAGAACCGATGACTGGGAGGGTGACGGTGAAAGTGGTGCCAGCGCCCAGCTCACTTTCAACGAAGATTTTGCCCCCGTGCAGATCCACCGCTCGCTTGACAATGGCCAGTCCCAACCCCGTGCCGGCAGAGGTGGAAGCATTGTGGGCGCGGTGAAACACCTCAAACAGGTGCTCCCGATCTTCTGGCGGAATACCGATCCCCATATCTTTGACGCGCAAAATAATATCGCTATTGGTGCCCGCTAGTTCCAAATAAACTGGACTGCCTTCTGGCGAATACTTAGCAGCATTCAACAGCAGATTTAGCAGCAGCTGCCGCAGCAGTGTCCTGTCCGCTAGCACAGTGCCACAAGCGCAGCTGTCCGCAAACTCAAGCCTGTGGGTGGCTTTGATTACAGTTTGAACATCCTGCCAAACTTCCTGGCAAAACACTGGCAAATCCAGGGGGACTGGTTTAAGTTTTATGTTCTCCTTTTCTGTTTTGCTAACGGTTAAAAATCCTTCTATAAGCTCCGTAGTGTTTTTGACACTTTCTGCTATTTTATCAAAATATTTATGTCGGGCTTCAACGGTCATTTTTTGACTGTGAAGCTTCAGCAAGCTGCTGGCAGCGGCAATCACGGTTAGGGCGGAGCGGAACTCGTGGGACACCATTGAGACAAACTGGCTTTTGAGCTGTTTTTCTTTTTGCAGTGCCGCTTGCAGCGCCGCCTCCGCCTGCACGCGGTGGGTGATATCTTCCACCGTGCCTTCGTAACCCAGGATCTGGCCGGTGGGATCGCAGATCGCCCGGACGCTCTCACAAATCCAGATAACACTGCCGTCAAACCGGCGCACCTGCGACTCAAATTTCCAGACCGCTTTCTGCTGCTGCAACAAATGGATCAGCTCTGCGTGCCGCCCAGGCTCAAGGTACATTTGCTGCTTAAGGTTGATAGCAGTATCCGTCATTTCCGCAGGCGAATGATAGCCGCAGATGCGAGCTAGCATTGGGTTCGCCATCAAGAAACGTCCCTTAATCGTTGCTTGAAACAGCCCCATAACCGCGTTTTCAAAAAAGCTGCGATAACGCGCTTCACTTTGCCGTAACGTTTGCTCCTTTCGGTCTGTGCTGCCATAGAAGCTGGGGGCATACTCTGTGACGCAAGGTTCCAAAAAATCGACATTTAAAGACATGGTTTAGCACGCTCCATGATTGACTAAAGTTATACGGAAGCGGTCAACTGTCCTGCGGCACTCTGCTAGCCAGTCAAGTCAAACCAGAAACCGGGTTTCTTTGAATAGGAGAAACGAAATTCTGGCTTTCTTGCCTTAAGAACAGGCCCCAGGCCCCGATTTCTTACGGCTTTAGAAGAATACAAGACCCGATCTCCTGCAAACTGAAGGGGCGATCTCAATTGGACTGGCGCATTTCACCGGCAGACTGAGCGAGACAGGGGGAGAGGGCGAGAAGGGCAGAGTAATAAATGATCGGCGAACTCACCCCCGCTGCCTTATGGCAAATTAATCCAACGGATACTAAAACATTCTCCTCAGCGTTAACATGTTACAAAACATGGGTTAGAGGTCAGTTTTGGTTGATTTCATCCGGGCGTAACGCACCAGTAAAGAGGTTGCGTCCACACATACTTCTGGAGGGTGTCCGGATCTGGGTCATTTACAAACACAGGGATATTCAGTTGTTGACTCCGTATCCAGCTGCAAATTTTTCCTGTCAGTAAAGTACAGGGGTTGAGTGTTTGTATTTGTAGTCTTAATTACCAAAACTTGGCTTTGGCGCACTTGGGGAGAAAACCCTGGTTTTTGGGCCTGGTTTTTGGGCGCAGGTAGCAGCGAGCCTCGGGCAGGGGAATGCCTTATCCCGCAAGCCTTTGAGACAATCGATTAGTTTTACTTATCACCCCAAGTGGGAGAGCGCCAAAAACGACAGTAGTAAACAAGTAGTGATGTAAAAGGCTCAAAACCTTGTCAAGCAAGGATTAGCCTGGAATGTGTCACTACTTATACAATACTATCCCAAAAACTTTCTCACCCTGCAATTATCGCATAAAACCAGTGGTTTGGCTGCCTGCGGCCCGCCCATCGCTGGCAGGAATGCGGGATCGTTTCCCCGCACCAGTGCTATTGCGGACAGCCCGCTGGCGACGAGCGAGCGATCCCCGACTGTCCGCAGGTGCGACCGGCTTTTTCTCAGTGCCCCAGGAGCTTCACTAAGCCGATACCGCCGAAGTAAAGCCCGACCGCAGCACCGGCAAGCAAGCTTTGGGTGAGGGGATCGGTAGAGGGGGTGAGCACCGCTCCTAAAATAGCAGAACCCAGCAAAATATACCGCCACCCAGATAACATTTGCCCGGAAGAAACGATCCCCAGCAAACCGAGCAACATTTGGATGACGGGAATCTGAAAGGAGATGCCGGCCTCATGCGCTCGACTCTGGAGCCTTCGATCCCTGGCCCTGCAGCGGTTG
>JALOOK010000101.1 GCA_025454445.1 Oscillatoria sp. Prado101
ATATTTTATTATAGAACAGGCTTTCCCTCCGATAGCGAAGCGGGACGCGACAGCGTCCTTCCCAAAAAAGCGTAGGACAGGCGTTCCCTCCGATCCATCAAAACAAAGACGCCGGACCGGAGTCTCCCCTGTCCATCATAGGTGGGCACAGGCGTCCCGCCTGTGCTACGCCAGGAAAGACGTTCCCTCCAATCCCAAAAAGGCGTAGGACAGGCGTTCCCTCCCATCCTTATTTCTGCATTCAACCACCGTCAATTATAACCATACTTCTTAATAAACCAGTTCTTGACCACCTGCGTCAATATGCAGTAACTCGACAGAATCACAGCCAACCATAAGAAGTAGCTTTCTGGCAACGGGACAAATCCCAAACTATTGCCAATCGGAGAGAAAGGAAGATACATTCCCACCCCCATAATCGTCAGCGTTACTAGCAGCATCGGCAAAGCAGGCATGCTTTGGAGCAAGGGAATCTTTGACGTGCGAATAATATGGACAATCAGCGTTTGAGTCATCAGGCTCTCCACAAACCAACCGGTTTGAAACAAAGCTTGCTGTTGTTCAGTCTGCGCCCCAAAAACAAACCACATCAGCCCATAAGTAGCATAGTCAAAAATAGAACTTATCGGGCCAATGTATATCATAAACCGCTGGATATTTCCAATATCCCATTTGCGCGGGTGGGCCAGGTATTCTTTATCCACATTGTCAAAAGGAATACCCGTTTGGGAGAAATCGTAGAGCAGATTATTCACCAGAATCTGCAACGGAGCCATTGGCAGAAATGGTAATAGCGCACTCGCCCCTAAGACGCTAAACATATTGCCAAAGTTGGAGCTAGTCCCCATCTTGATATATTTGATAATGTTGGCGAAAGTCTTGCGCCCTTCCAGCACACCGGCTTCCAACACTAGCAAGCTTTTTTCCAGCAATATAATATCTGCCGATTCCTTAGCAATATCCACCGCCGTATCCACAGAAATACCTACATCAGCTTGCCGCAAAGCTGCCGAATCATTGATTCCATCCCCCATATACCCGACAATGTGACCCTTGCTGCGCAGCACTTGGATGACCCGAGCTTTTTGCGTGGGAGACAGTTTAGCAAAAATTGTCGTTGTTTCAGCTAGCTCGCTTAATTCATCATCCGATAAGCCTTCGATTTCATCTCCCAATACAGTGTGGTGAACGTACAAGCCAACATCTTTGCAGATTTTCTTGGCAATGATCTCATTGTCACCGGTTAAAATTTTCACACGCACGCCATTGACATTGAGCGCGGCGATTGCTTGGGCTGCTGATTCTTTGGGCGGGTCGAGAAAAGCGATATAACCTAGCAAGATTAAATCATTTTCATCCGCCACCGAGTAATTGAGTTTATCCACAGACATTTCCTTGTAGCAAACTGCAATCACCCGCAACCCATCTTCGTTTAATTCCTGCTTCAAATGAGTGATTTGTGTGCGGAGTTGATCGTCAATGGGCAAAATTTCTCCATTGGCTTCAGCCAGCGTGCATATCCGGAGAATTTCTTCAACTGCGCCCTTGCAAATCAGCACATGCCGATTTCCCTCTTCTTCAACCACAACCGACATGCGACGGCGCAGGAAGTCAAAGGGAATTTCATCTATTTTGCGGTAATTTTTATCAACCTTCAAAGATTCATGAACTTCGATGTGATCGAGTACCGCTAAGTCCAGCAGATTCTTTAATCCCGTCTGATAGAAGCTGTTGAGATAGGCGTACTTGAGCACCTCCTCATTTTCTTCACCATAAATATCCAGATGCAGCTCTAAAATGATTTTGTCCTGGGTGAGCGTGCCGGTTTTGTCAGTACAGAGAATATTCATCGCCCCCAAGTTTTGGATGGCATCGATGTTTTTGACAATCACCTTTTTGTCTGCCATCGCCAGAGCGCCTCGCCCCAGATTCGCTGTCACAATCATGGGCAACATTTCAGGCGTTAAACCCACGGCTACTGAGAGGGCAAAAAAGAAAGCTTCAGTCCAATCTTTTTTGATTAAGCCATTGATCAGAAAAACCACTGGTGCCATCACTAACATGAAGCGCAGCAGCAGGAAGCTGACTCCATTCACCCCTTTGTCAAAACTCGTCATCGCTTTCTGACCGACAACTGTTTTGGCGAGAGATCCCAGGTAAGTATTGCTACTAGTCTCCACAACAACTGCCGTCCCAGAACCGCTGACGACAGTGGTGCCCATAAAACAGAGATTGGCCATTTCCAGGGGATTTTTTACTCGCGCTTCCAGGTCGGGTAGTGCTGCATATTTTTCGACCGGCAGAGATTCCCCGGTCAGCGAACCCTGACTTATAAATAAATCTTTGGCTGCCATTAATCTGACATCCGCCGGAATTATGTCTCCAGCAGAAAGGTAAATCACATCTCCCGGCACCAGTAACTTGATGGGAATTTCTTGTTTCTGTGGGTCGCGGGGATGCAGAGTTATTCCATACTCTTTCAAAACGTCAGGAGAAATGCTTTTGCGCTTATCTTTACGGCTGACTGTGCAGGTCGTACTCACCATTTCTCGGAGCTTTTCTGCGGCTTGGCTAGATCGATACTCTTGAGAAAAACGCAGAATCACGCTGAAAACAACCATTGTTATAATAATGATGGCTGCTTTCTTGTCGTCCGTCAGCCAAGCAATTATCGCTAGCGCTATCAACAGAATAGCCAGAGGATTTTGAAAAGTTTTAAGCAGCTGGATGTACCACGGTAGCGGTTTTTCACGGGCAATTTCATTGAATCCATATTTCTGCAACCTGCTGTACGACTGAAGTTCGTTCAAACCTTCTATGTCCGTATCGAGCGAGCGCAGTACCGTTCCCACATCACTCTCAGCTATATCTATGAGTCTGTCCGATAAACCTATAGCTATACTGGGTATAGTTTCCGCATTGCGTCTTAAATTTGCTAACCGTTCCAGCACTCCCTTAAATCCTGCCCTTTTTCTCCAAGTGAGTCTCATAGCTTCCTCCCTGGGAAATTTTATTATTTTGCCTTTCTTTGAGTGGTATCCTTTCCACACTTTCATCATATACCTGTTTCCTTATATCTAGGCTTAAAAAAATATTAAAAATGAGATAGGGACTATAATTCGCAATAGTTTGTTATACAGGCAATACAGAGCCAATATTAAAACCCTCCAGAACGACGCCCGAAAGTTGCCAGTATAGCAGTAGATAGTCAGTTTAGAACACTCGGACAAAAGGCGTAGGACAGGCGTTCCCTCCTGTCCCCCCCACCGGCACCAAAAAAACGGTCGGCACTTGCCGACCGAGGGGGCGTTCCCAGGCGTAACCCTAGGAACGAGAGGGAAACTTTTACCTACAGCTGTTTCACCTCAGATACCAGCTTGGCAACCGCATCCTTGGCGCTGCCAAACAGCATCATCGTCTTATTCTTGTAAAACAGCTCATTATCCACACCGGCAAACCCGGTATTCATGCTCCGCTTGATCACAATCGTGTGCTTCGCCTTATCCACATCCAGGATCGGCATCCCGTAAATCGGGCTAGCTTGATCGTGACGCGCCGCCGGATTCACCACATCATTCGCGCCAATCACCAGCGCCACATCCGTCTCATCAAACTGCGGATTAATATCCTCCATATCGTACAGCTGCGGATAGGGCACATTCGCTTCCGCCAGCAGCACGTTCATGTGTCCAGGCATCCGACCGGCAACCGGGTGAATCGCATATTTCACCTCAACACCGAGCCGGTCGAGCTGGTCAGCCAATTCCCGCACCGTATGCTGCGCTTGAGCCACCGCCATCCCGTATCCGGGCACAATCACCACAGATCGAGCGTAACCCAGCATCATCGCCGCTTCATCCGGTGCAACCGTGCGCACAGTCTTGTCGATATCCGCAGTGCTACCGGCAACAGCCGCCCCGCCGCCGGCACCAAAGGCACCAAACAGCACATTTGTCAAGGAGCGGTTCATCGCCTTGCACATGATCTGGGTGAGGATAATCCCAGACGCGCCCACCAAAGCGCCGGCAATAATCAACATATTGTTCATCAAAATGAACCCCGCCACACTCGCCGCTATCCCAGAATACGAGTTCAATAGCGAGATCACCACCGGCATGTCACCGCCGCCAATTGGCAGCACAAACATCACGCCCAGGATATTGGAAACCGCCACCAGCGCCAAGAATACCGGCACATTTTCTGGGTTCACCACCACCATATAGGCACTGCCTCCGAAAAGCACAGCCGCCAGGAAGGCATTAAAAGGTTGCTGCAAAGGAAAGGTAATCGGTGCGCCGGGGAGAAGTTCCTGCAGTTTGGCAAACGCCAGCACACTGCCGGTGAACGTCACGCCGCCAATCAGCACGCCCAGAATGATGATAATCAAGGAATCGGTGCGCGGCGTTTCCGTAATGCTCAGGTAGCGCCAGAACTCACCCACCGCCACCAAAGCCGAGGCTGCGCCCCCAAAACCGTTGAGCAAACCCACCATCTGCGGCATAGCAGTCATGGCCACTTTTTTCGCCATGATGGTTCCCGCAATCGAACCGATGATGATTCCAAGCGCAATCATCTGGTAACTCACCACTTGCCGCTCCAGCAGCGTGCCAACTATAGCAATCAGCATCCCCACGGCGGCGATGACATTGCCTTGGCGAGCCGTTGCCGGCGAACTCAGCTGCTTCAGGCCCACTATGAACAAAGATGCAGCAACTAAATAGCTCAGCTGAATACCTGAGGGGAGAAAATCGCTCATATCAATTCTTCGCTCTCTGTTATTAGAACTGGGGTGCGCTCCCGGTTGAGAGAACCTCCTATAAGGAGTGCGCACCCTACACTACCACTTATCAGGCTTTAGCCTCTTTCTTCTTGAACATTTGCAACATGCGGTCTGTGACCAAAAACCCGCCCACCACGTTAATCGTAGCCAGCGCCACCGCAATCACGCCCAAAATCACAGTAACACTCAAATTGCGCTGACCGGCAATCAAGATAGCGCCCAGCACCGCAATACCTGAAATTGCGTTAGAGCCGGACATCAGGGGCGTGTGCAGCGTCGGGGGAACTTTATTAATCACTTCAAATCCCACAAACGACGCTAACACAAATACAACTAAACCGGCAATTAATCCTTCTGCCATTGTTCTACCACTTCCTTTTTTTTGACTGTTAGAAACCGGGTTTCGCCGAAGAAACCCGGTTTCTGGCACCCCCGGGGAGGTCTGACAATCCCTACACCGGCTGAGTGCTGGCGGCTAAAGCTTCCCGCACCCGCTGATTGCGAATCTCACCTGCGTGAGTCAAGCAAGTGCCGCCCGTGATATCGTCTTCAAATTTCAGCTGCAGCGTCCCATCTTTTTGGATCAGGTGTTGCAGCAACGCCAAAAGATTCTTGGCATACATCTGAGAAGCGTGCGCCGGCATGGAAGCGGCCAAATTCAGCGGGCCCATAATTGTCACGCCATTGCGCACCACATCTTTGCCCGGTTGGGTGCAGGCGCAGTTACCGCCCTGATCCGCTGCCATATCCACGACCACAGACCCGGGCTTCATCTGGCCGATCATTTCTTCGGTCACCATCACGGGGGCCTTTTTGCCGGGAACCAGGGCGGTGGTAATCACCACATCGGCCTGCTTGACATACTCAGCAATGGCGTCCTGAGCTCGCTGCTTGGATGTGTCGGAAATTTCCTTAGCGTAGCCGCCCGCCGCCGCTGTTTCCTCGTTGAGCTGGACTTCGACGAACTTAGCGCCCAAGCTGAGCACTTCTTCTTTGGCTGCCGGTCGGATATCGAAAGCGTCCACCACGGCCCCGAGGCGGCGGGCCGTAGCAATGGCTTGCAGCCCCGCAACAGCGGCACCAATCACAAACACCTTGGCGGGGCGGATCGTGCCGGCTGCCGTTGTCAGCATTGGGAAGAACTTGGGCAGCGCTGCAGCTGCCAGCAGGACTGCCTTGTAGCCGGCCAGTGAGCGCTGGGACGACAGGGCGTCCATGCTCTGAGCCCGGGTCGTGCGCGGGATCAGTTCCATCGCCATCGCTGTCACCTGCCGGTCGGCCAGCTGCTGGGCCAGCACAGGATCTCCCAGGGGATTGAGGAAGCTGACCAGCACCGCCCCTTCGCGGATCTGGTTAATTTCGTGCGGCTTTGGAGGGGCCACCTTGAGCACCACATCCGCCTCCCGCCACAGGGCACCTGTGTCTGAGATAATGGTGGCACCGGCAGCCGCGTAAGCCTCATTGGCGAAGAACGCCCCCTCACCGGCACCGGCTTCCACCCACACTTCTTGGCCCGATTTCACCAACTTGGCGACCACTTCGGGAATCAAGGCGACACGGCGTTCGCCCACTTCTATTTCTTTTGCAACCGCTATTTTCATAAATTCTCCTACTGATACATTTACGCGACATTTTTCCGGGTATTACCGGACAATGCAACGATGGCACTATCGCAATCATTGACGTGCTTAGGCGGTATCCCGCAAAGCTTTCAGGAAGATCCCGTGCATCGCCATTCCAGTCCCGATATGGCGTAAACCCGCAACTGGGACAGTGGAAAACTTTGGAACCATCGATGTTGTAGCGGTGCTGTCCTGATCGGGTTCTGATGGCTTCAATCCGTCCATCTTCTTCCCACCGGCGGAGTGTCCGCTCATTGACTCCTTGGGCTTCTGCCGCTTCTTTGGGCTTGACATATTTAGGCAACGGGGCTCCCTCAAATCTCTGTCCGTATTTTTGCCCATTATCCGGTTTTGTCCAGGTAATACAGTATTAAATTTCGCCTGCTCTGGTTCGGCGCACTGATCGCCACAGACACTGGACTTTATGGGACTAAAGGGTTTTCACGCTCCAGATCGCAAGTGGCTGTCTGGCAGCCAGCCTGGAGCTGAGCCAACGCTGTTTTCTTTGACAGCAGGACGGCACGATCGCCACTCTAATTGCGGTTTCCCTATACCGCTCCCCCCGCCCATCCCTCAGGAATCTCAGCCGGCTTTTCCGCCAGCCACTTGCTGAAAGCTGCCCCCGGGGGTGGGCCGGTCTTGCCTGACACAGAAGCACTAGCAGCGGGCAATTGTCCGAGCTTTGGCGTTTCCGCCGCCACCTTGGCTCTGGGGCGCGTTCCACTTGGGCCACGTCTCCCGCTCCAGTCCAGGCTCTTCAACAGCCGGGGAGCTGTCACGGGCTGCTCCCGGCTGCTGCCGGTGCCCCCAGAACTTCCGCCCTTGGTACGGGCTGGAGAGCAACTGTCTCTGTTGGCCAGCACTTTTCCCTAGCTTCTTCTCTGATCAGAGTGACTTTTTGTATAGTATTAACAGGAACCGGCACTTGCGGGTATTTTAAACTTTTTTTAATCAACCCCCTGTATAAAAGCTGGGCTTTTGTTATCTGTAATACCAAATACCCCCCACTGAAATCAAACCGCCCCAAGCCCCTGCCCCATCCCTCAAAGGCTTACATTTCAAGGATTTGAGATAATTTATCAGTAGAATATCCCGCGTCCAAGATTGCTGCCTGTTCCTTGGCAACGCCTGAGCCTGCACCTCGTAACTTCGCTTTTAGTTACAATTTATTTCAATTTGTTTTTAAGTATTAAAATAATTAATATTTGGGGGCGGCGCAGAGCGGCTGCCTGCTGTTGAATTGCATCTATAGCGCAAGTCAAAGGCCGATGCGGGCGATTTTGAGAGCGAGCGGGACAGCGGGGAGCGCGGTGCGGGGGGGAGATAGAAACTAGGGGCAGGGGCGGGCTGTGACGGCGAGAGTGATTTTACTGAGCGACCCAACCGGCTGGGGGCGGGTAAAGTTTAGTAAACTGTTGAACAAATCCCTAAGAACTTCCTGGTGTGGAGGTATCGATCCCATGTTGTCAGCAATCGCCAGATCGCGCCGTCTCCTGTCTGCTGTGGCCATAAGCGGCTGCCTGATTGCGGGCGTGCCGGCCCTGAGTTTGGCCCAGGGTTTGCCCGGACTGACCCTGTTTGGTGGCCCAGCGAGGGAAAATCAGCTCAACTTTCGCTTGGACTACGGCTCAGCCGGCGTGTGGGATCGCTACCGGCTGCGCATCCCAGCCAAGAAAATGAAACTGGCGATCGCCCAGTTCTCGATTAGCTATCCCAATCACTACGAAGGCAAATTTGACAAAAAGGAAATTGAGGTGCGCGTCGAAGGCAAGAAAGTGCCGCTGCAAGAGGTAGTCTGGGACAAAGAGAACTACCGGGTGGAAATTTATCCCCAGAACCCGATTCCCGCCGGCAGCGATGTGGAGCTTGTGTTCTCAAACGTGCAAAACCCCACGCGGCGAGGCATGTACAACTTCAACTGCCAGATCCTCACCCCCGGCGACGTGCCCATGCTGCGCTACATCGGCACCTGGATGCTGAGCATTACCTAGCATAGCCTCCCGGCGACGGAGAGCGCTGCGCCCGACTGGCGCAGAAACCAGGTTTCTCAACCAGACTCCTTGACTGTCAGCGCCCGGTCTGACACCTGAAACCCGGTTTCTTTGATGCTAAGATTAGAGATTGTGACTTTTTATCAAGCGTAAGATTAGCGACGCAGGAAATGCTATGACTCAGCGCACCCTACACGGCACTAGCCGCAAAAGAAAGAGAGTGTCCGGTTTTCGCGCCCGCATGCGCACCAAAAATGGCCAAGCCGTGATTAAAGCTCGCCGGAGCAAAGGGCGGTATCGTTTGGCAGTATAGAGGGGTGATGGCGGCAAAAGATGGAGACATAAAAGAAAAGCGCGGTGTTGCCCAAAGAGAATCGACTCAAGCACCGGCAGGACTTCAGTGCCGTATACCGGGGTGGGATTCGCCGCACCGGCGCGAACCTCACCTTGATAGCCCGGCGGCGCGCACCGGCATCCCGTGACGCCAAAAAGTCTGGCCAAACCCTGCCGCCGCCGGCACCCCACTCCCCAGCGCCGACTCGCACCGGCATCTCTATCAGCCTGAAAGTCAGCAAGCACGCCGTAGTGCGCAACCGGATCAAGCGGCGGATTCGCGCCGCCCTGCTTTATTTGCTGCCGGGGCTGTCACCGGGTTGGGACTGCGTTATAGTAGTCGGGCCGGCAGCTGTGGAGTGCAATTATCCTCAACTTCTGCAAGAATTAGAGCAGTTGTTGGCACAAGCAGAGGTACTCAATGGGCATTAAAGAGGAAACCTACTACGAGGGTGGCCCTCATGTTGGAGATTTAATCATTAATATCCTCCTGGGATTCACAATCATCTGCTTGCCCCTGACTGTAGGAGCCATAGTGCGAGCGCTTTGGCTGCGCTACCGCATCACCAATCGCCGCATATCAGTGACCGGTGGCTGGATGGGACGCGACCGCAGCGACATCATCTATGGGGAAATCGCCAAGGTGATCACCGTGCCCCGAGGTCTTGGCGCTTGGGGGGATATGGTGATTACCCTCAAAGACGGGAGTCGCTTGGAACTGAGAGCTGTTCCCAAGTTCCGCGACGCCTACGCCTACATCAACGACAAACTGTCTCCCCAAGCCCAGAGAGTCAGCGGTGCCCTCGGCAGCCCCAAGGGTTGAGGCTTCTACTTGGGGAGCGGTTTCAGTAAATAGGGATCGACTCCGGCGCTGCCTCCCTCTCCCCACAACTATAAGAGCCAAGGAGCCGGTGCTGCAGCGCCTTGGCAAGCGCTGCGATGTGCCGGACCGGCTGGCGTGCTTGCCAGTATTTGAGTGGGTTCCAGTCGGAAAGTTCCAGAACGTACAGGTTGAATTAGAACGAATGGACTTTGGTGTCGGGTTTCTTTCCAATAATGTCATGCTGCCGATCCTGGATTTCTTCTACGGGATCGTGCCCAGCTACGGTCTGGCCATCGTGGCCCTGACCCTAGTGATTCGCTTGGCCCTCTTTCCCCTGAACGCCGGTTCTATTCGCAACATGCGGCGCATGCGAGTGGCCCAGCCGGTGATGCAGAAGCGGATAAAAGAGATTCAAGACCGTTACAAAGACAACCCTGCCAAGCAGCAGGAGGAGATGCAAAAAGTCTACCAAGAATTTGGCAACCCCCTGAGCGGGTGCTTGCCCTTGCTGCTGCAGATGCCGGTGCTGTTTGCGCTGTTTGCAACTTTGCGGGGCTCGCCATTTTCAGACGCAAATTACAGCGTTTCTTTACAAATTTTCCCGCAAGAACAAATAGAGCGGATTCAGCCACAAGCCTTTACGACCCCACCCCTGAATATTTTTGTCGCTGACAAGGTTCACGTGCCGGTGAGCGCCCTGCTTCCCGGAGGGAATAAATTGGCAGTTGGCGAAAAAACCCGGATAGACTTTCAAACAGTCGAGGGCAAACCCCTGAGCGCAATTTTGGCAGACTATCCCGAAAC
>JALOOK010000528.1 GCA_025454445.1 Oscillatoria sp. Prado101
CGGCGGAGCCAGGGAACGAGGCAGAGCCTCCAGATGGCGCGTTCCCCGGCGGAGCCAGGGAACGAGGCAGAGCCTCCAGATGGCGCGTTCCCCGGCGGATCCAGGGAACGAGGAAATGAAAACTTGGCCCACCGCAGGCGATCCGATAGGGCTAAAGCCCAACTACAAACATTTTCAAGTCAGAGCCTCCAGATGGCGCGTTCCCCGGCGGAGCCAGGGAACGAGGAAATTGGTATCTGAGCGCCCACCGGCACCAGTTCAGCCTGACGCCCACTGTTTTCTTGATAAATCAGGCGGATTTGCAGGTAGCTGGGGGGAAGGTAGGGGAGCCGGTCAGCCCACTCAATGGCGACAATTCCCGCTGGCACTTCTGTCCCTTCCCAGTAGAGTTCTGGGTGGAGCGCCGCCACCTGTGCCGATTCGAGGCGGTACAAATCCAGGTGGTACAAGGGGAGACGTCCTTGCGGGTATTCGTCAATCAGGGTGAAAGTGGGGCTGACGACCGGCTCATTAATTCCTAGCCCTTCAGCGAGTCCTTGAACCAGAGTGGTTTTACCGGCACCCAAATCGCCTTGCAGTAAAAGCACGCTGAGAGCCGGCAGGGACAGCCCCAAGGCCCTGCCGAGAGCGCGAGTGGCCTCAGCATCTGGGAGAGAAAGTACGATCGCCTCTTGCGTCATCTTTGAAACGAGTGGTTGGCTGTTTATTCAAAAGAAACCCGGTTTATTGCTGCAGTCAGAGAAACCGGGTTTTTCAAAAAACCAGTTTCTTTGCCCATTCAGACCAATGCAATTGAAAATGAAAAATTGAAATGGAAAATGGAAAATGGAAAATGGAAAATGGAAAATGGAAAATTATACGGCTTGAGCGCGGCTGTACCAGCGCAGCAACACCCGCGCCAGCTGCTGAGAATTGTGGCGCACATAGCCCGTTTCCGGATCTTCTTCCATAACATTGGCCAAGACAATGCGACGCCCCAGCTGCGCCACAGCTTCGCGGTCGAGAAAAACGGGATGGGATTTTTCCTGAGCGTAGCGGATCAGGGCTTTGGCGGAAGGGACTTTGCGCTGGGCGAGCACTGCAGTGAACAGGGGCTGGCCACAGGCGCTGTCGATGGCTCTGATGTGGTCGGCAACCGTGTATCCTTGGGTTTCGCCGGGCTGGGTCATCATGTTGCAGACATAGATGCGGGGGACTTCCCGCTTGGCGATTTCACTGGCGATTTCGGGCACCAAAAGATTGGGAATGACGCTGGTGTAGAGGCTGCCAGGGCCGATAATAATAAAGTCTGCTTCGCGAATGGCTTGCAGGGCTTTGGGTAAGGCTGGGGGATTGGCCGGCGTGCAGCCTATTTTGCTAATGCTGCCACCGGCTTCTGTGATGCTGGACTCTCCTTCAATGCGGCGTCCGTCCGCCAGCTGAGCCCAGAGGTGGACATCGCAGAGGGTGGCGGGCAGAACTTCTCCCCGCACAGCGAGGACTTTAGAGCTGGCGGCGATCGCCTGCTCCAAGTCGCCGGTAATGTCGCTCATGGCGGTGAGGAACAGGTTGCCAAAACTGTGGCCGAGCAGTCCGTTGCCGGCGCGAAAGCGGTATTGAAACAGTTCTGTTAATAATTTTTCCTGATCGGCGAGGGCTGCTAGGCAGTTGCGAATATCCCCAGGTGGCAGAACCCCATTTTCCCGCCGCAGCCGGCCTGAAGAGCCACCGTCATCGGCAACTGTGACAATGGCTGTAATGTTGGCGCTGTACTTTTTTAGTCCCCTGAGCAAGGTGGAAAGGCCGGTGCCGCCCCCAATGGCCACAATTTTTGGGCCTCGGTGCAACTTGCGGTGGCTGAGCAGCACGTCAACCAGTTCTTCTTCCCCTTGAGGCATCAGCACCTGGGTGATCGAGCCCACGGTGCGGGTTTGTCCCAAGAAAATCAAGATTATTCCCAAAAGCAGGACAAGTGGCCCGCTGATGTAGCTGGGGATGACGCGGGTAATCAGCTCGAACAGGTCTTGGATGAGCTGGATCAAGTAAAAAATGGGGGTCAGCTTAATCCAAATCGCTATGCCGAGACTGGTGAGCAGCACGCCTGTGGCGCTCAGGAGCAGCCAGCGCTTCACCAGCAATCCTGGGGACAACCACTTAAACCACTGGCCGACTCGATTCGGAGTCCGACTTCGGAACTGTAGGACTTGTTTGAATAAACCGATTGACATGGCCGATCCAACCGAGAAGGATAAAAGGGTTTGTCAGACAAATTTACACGCTAACGAGATGAGGCGCTCAGGAAAAGAAATTCGCTTTTAAAGTCGTTCCTGACATGGACTCTGTGATTAAAGTTGCAGATGGATCAAGGGCGGGCGAGCCTCTCTCCCTCCCAAGATATACTGTCAGAGAGTATATCGTCTGCTAAATTAGCAGCAGTCTGCGCTCCAAGATGCGCCGACCAACTTGACTTGACATTTTATGCACGAGCCGCTAATCGAACTCAAGGGAATCTGTAAGTCCTTTGGCAGCAATGTCGTCTTGGATCGCATCGATTTGAGTGTCTATCGGGGGGAAGCCTTGGCCATTATCGGCCCGTCTGGGACGGGGAAGTCCACTAGCCTGCGGATTGTGGCGGGGTTGGAGGCTCCCGATGCCGGTGAGGTGTATGTCCAAGGACAGCTCCGGGAGGGGCTGATTGGCGATGTGGAAGATCCGCTGCGGATTAGCATGGTGTTTCAGCAGGCGGCTCTGTTTGACTCGCTAACGGTGGACGAAAATGTCGGCTTCCTGCTGTACCAGCGCTCCAAACTGCCGCGCCGCGAAATTAGGGAACTGGTGGATAAAAGTCTGGATATGGTTGGGCTGTCTGGGATTGGCGATCGCTATCCAGCAGAACTCTCTGGCGGGATGCGCAAGCGAGTCAGCTTTGCCCGCGCTATCATGGGCAACCCGCACGACCCCCGCGACACCCCAGAGGTGATACTCTATGATGAGCCTACTGCCGGTTTGGACCCGATCGCCTCTACGGTGATTGAGGATTTAATTCGCGATCTGCAAGCTAAAGGCGGCTGCAGTACCTATGTGATGGTCACTCACCAAGATAGCACTATCCGCCGCACCGCCGACCGCATCCTGTTTCTCTACCAAGGCAAGGTGCAGTGGGAGGGCACTGTCAGCGATATCGACACTGTGGATCACCCCCTGGTGCGACAGTTTTTCACCGGCAGCATCAGCGGCCCCATCCAACTCGTCGGTTAGGATAGCTCTTAGGATGCCAGAAACCGGGTTTCTCAAAGAAACCCGGTTTCTCCCCTCTCACAGAAACCCTTGCCAGAAACCGGGTTTCTCAAAGAAACCCGGTTTCTCCCCTCTCACAGAAACCCTTGCCAGAAACCGGGTTTCTCAAAGA
>JALOOK010000529.1 GCA_025454445.1 Oscillatoria sp. Prado101
TTGCCGACAGCTACAACAGCCGCGCCGCGCTCAAGTCTCCCCCCCACATTACCCTGCAACCGCCGTTTGAGTGGCCCGCTGACAGACTGCCGGCCCTGCAAGAATGCCTGAGTGTTTTTGCTCAAACTCGTGCGCCGGTGCCGGTGCTCCTCTCCGGGTTTGCAGCCTTTCCCCCCCGCGTCATCTATATAAATGTCCTCAAAACACCGGCACTGCTAACCCTGCAAGCCGATTTAATGGCGCACCTGGAAACCGAACTGAGAATTATAGACCCCAAGTCGAAGGAACGCCCCTACTCTCCCCACATGACGGTTGGCTTTAAAGATTTGAGCAAGCAAAACTTCAAAGCCGCGTGGACAGAATTTAAAGACCGGCCCTTGGAATATAACTTTATGGCCGGCGAGCTGGTGCTGCTGATTCACAATGGAAGCCGGTGGGACATTAGTTCCGAGTTTCCCTTTCCACCGGCTTCCCAGGCGGAGGCTGGGAATCCCCCCCTTTGAGGCCAAACTGAACAAGCTGAAATATCTGCGTTTTGGCTTTGGGTCGGAGGGAACGCCTGTCCTACGGGGTATGTTCAGTACATGCCAGAAACCCGGTTTCTTAAAGAAACCGGGTTTCTCAGTACCTCACCTCGGATGAAAACCGCTATAACCAATTTGGCTAGTGCTATTAGCCATTCGGTCTTTGGACAATCGTCTCCACAACCCGCCGCTTAGCTTTGGGTTCGATGCCAATTAAGCGCACATACTCGCCGCTGTGCTCGCTCAGGCACTGTTCCAGAGCTGCGATCGCGTCCGACTCCTGACCGGCAGCTATCGTCGCGCAACTGTTCCAAGAATTAGTCCGGAACCGGCGCTCATCCACATACTCGACGCCTATCCGGTAACCGCCGCGAACCAGCTGCTGCACCTGCTGCTGCACCTCTGCGCTCAGTCGCGAACTCTGTGCGTGTCCATTACTCCCCTCTGCCTTTGTGGGGTTGGAGGTGAGCTGACCGGCAGAACCATTTCCCGCGCCTGACTGCGGCGCTATTTGAGTGCTCGAAACACTGCCTTGCTCAGCGCTTTGAGCACCGGCTCGCAGCACTTGATTGTACTGTCGGGCTAGCCCCATTTCCCGCACTCGCTCCTGTTCCCGAACCATCAAATTGCCAAATTCCACTAAGCGAGACAAACTGAAATTCGGCTTGGGAAATAATGGCGGGCCCTCTGCGCTTTTTACCACACGAAATGATACTTTGTCAATCCCTACTTGGTAGATAAACTGGCGAATTTGTTCGTCGTAAATGCGGGAGCGCAGTGCGCCGAAAAAGTCAATCGCCTGATTGGGGAAAGTATCGACGAGCTGTTCAATTTCGCTGGCAGAGAGTCCGTCTGGGGCAAAAATGCCGGCGATAATGCCTATTTTATCTTGGCGGTCGGGCTCCCAGTAGAATTTTTCCATCCGCCCGTCGCGAATCAGGGGTTCGTAGAGGGTGGAAAAGTCATTGCCGGTGACGAGAATTGGGACGCGGTGGATGGGGGTTGCGTCATAACTTCCGGGGAGTTGCACGTTGGTGGGGTTGTCGGCAATATTCATCAGCGTGCCATTGACAAGCTGGGTGTTGACGGTGTACTGCGTGGTGGCGTCGAACCGCCCCGCACCGGCATCCAAGTCGTTAATCATCAGCACGGACATTTTACCGCGCACTTTAATCAGTTCGGCAGCTTCCCGGTAGCGCAGGCGGATCAGGCGTGCGGGATCGCCGGCATCCGGACTTTCCAGTTCACCTGCGGACATGTGAACAACTTCGATGCCCATTTTCTGGAAGATGAGCTCGCACTGAAAAGATTTGCCCTCTCCTTTGCGCCCGTGAATGCCGAGGATCAGGGGAACGCGCAATCCTGGCAAGTCCAGGAAGTTTTTGGTGATGTGAACGGCAATTTTGTCAAGAAAGCGGGGCGAGATGTAATAGGTCATTGCGGTCTGCTGTTAGTGAGCGCTGGAAATACCCTTCTTGTTATGATCTTATGAGATAACCGGCACATCAGGGAGGGAGTCTCCCGTTTTCGCGCATATATAGCGCGTCAATAACCTTCGTGTAAATTTCAGAACCCCGGTTTCTTTAAGAAACCGGGGTTCTGGGCCAAGAGCGGTTGCGCCTCTCCCTCGGAGGGAAGTCTTTGCTAGACTGTGGGTGAGGCGATTAATAGAAAATTGCAGGCTGAAGATGAGCAGAGAATTCAACGTGATTATCGAGCGGGATTCAGAAGGCTACTTTGTGGCTTCTGTGCCTTCTCTTCGTGGGTGTCACACGCAAGCCAAGTCTCTCGACGAACTCATGGAGCGCATTCGAGAGGCGATCGAGCTTTGCCTGGAAGTTGAGGAAGACCAAGCCGAAATCCTGGAATTTGTTGGCGTACAGAGAGTTTCTGTTGAAGTATGACAAAACTGCCTAGGCAAGCCGCTCCACATTAACCGGCTGTGGGCTGCGGTAGGTTGAGGCGCGACCGGCGGGTGCGCACCCACCGGCTTGCAGCTTTCCTTCAGCTGAGGCTCACAGGTTTGTAAAATTTTTGTTAAATGTTGTTAAGGTAACTGCCTGCAGCAGACAGTTCGGGATATAATTGTGAGTTTATAGCGTTTCTATTCGAGTTGTGAAAAGGTAGAAACCCGGTTTCTCAAAGAAACCGGGTTTCTGGCCCCTCAACATCTTTGGGACAGGCGTGCTTCGCAGCGGCGCGTACTGAGGGAACGCCTGTCCTACGTCCGCGCCCTAAGTGGCTACTGCTATACTGCTGATTCCAGAAAATACTTTGGCTCGGCACCGGAACTTTCAGAAAAACTTCCTTGATTTTTGCGGCTAAATTAGGTACTCTAACCCTAGTTGCTACTTAAGTCGGCGGAGCCGACAAAACGGCATTCCCAGCCTCAGGCTGGGAACGAGAATAATAAAAAATGAGTGCTAAGTGCCTCGGAAGTCAACAATGGGTTTTAATCCAGACAACCAAAACAAGGACACAAAAAGGAGTATTTTCCGACCGGCGTCTCTAGAGCGGCTGTCTTCGCCAGAGCGTCTCGACCAGCTGATGCAGGTTATCGCTCCTCAAGATTGGCTGGCTGTAACTGTTTTTGGGGGTTTGGCTGTTCTCGGTTTGGGATGGAGCTTTGCCGGTCGCATTCCCATCACTGTGGAAGGTCGGGGTATCTTTATGCAGCCCCGTCAAGTTGTCGAGCTACAATCTTCTATTAGCGGACAGTTAAAATCTGTAAATGTCAGGAACGGACAGTGTGTGAAGAAAGATGAAGTGCTGGCCACTGTAGAGCCGGTGGATCTGCTCGAACAGTCAAGACTGGCTAAAGAAAAGCTGGAGCAGTTGCAAAGACAAG
>JALOOK010000102.1 GCA_025454445.1 Oscillatoria sp. Prado101
GGGGTGGGGTTCATCCCTGGAATCTACCACGCCCAAATCTTTTCCACAAAATGCCGGTGCTCAATCAACCCGCCCCCACCAACGCCATCTCTTTCTCCCCCTCCCCGCACGCGGGGAGGGGGTTGGGGGGTGGGGTTCATCCCTGGAATCTACCACGCCCAAATCTTTTCCACAAAATGCCGGTGCTCAATAAACCCGCCCCAACAAAGCCATCTCTTTCTCCCCCTCCCCGCACGCGGCTACGGCTTATACACAAATCCCTCTGATCCCAATTTTCCATGAAGTTGGAAGAACCTCTTTCTCCCCCCTCTCCCCCTTGTGGGAGAGGGGGGTTGGGGGGGTGAGGGGCTTTTCTCCAAAGCCCAAATCTTTTCCACAACATGCCGGTGCTCAATAAACCCGCCCCACCAAAGCCATCTCTTTCTCCCCCTCCCCGCGTGCGGGGAGGGGGTTGGGGGGTGGGGTTCATCCCTGGAATATACCACGCCCAAATCTTTTCCACAAAATGCCGGTGCTCAATCAACCCGCCCCCACCAAAGCCACAAACTGAATGTCAGGCGATCCTCGGGGAAGAAAGATGATGGAATGTGGCCCATTTTTGACCTTATATTGCCGCACCTTTTCCATTATCCTAAGGATAGCACAAATCCGGAAATCTGTGCAATTTTTGCGAAAATTTCTGTCACACCCAACCGGCACATTTAGAGCCGGCTGCAGACGAGCTGGTGGGGCTAAAGCCCAACTACAAACCTTGCTCTACTGCGGAGGAGCCGGTGGGGCTAAAGCCCAACTACGAACCTTGCTCTACTGCAGATGAGCCGGTGGGGGTAGGGTGCGTTCCCGTGCGAGGGAACGCACCTACTACTTGGCGTCCTACTCAATGTCGTGTGGGGTGGGTTACGAACCGCGCTAACCCACCCTACAGGCTACAGGCGTCCTTGGCGTTTTGGCGGTTAATTATTAAAACCCAACACCCTAAAATCGATTCGCCCAATCTTTTGCCCAAGCCAGCGTTTCATGCACCCGCTTCAAATTAGCCGCCTCACAATATAGCCGCAACACCGGCTCAGTACCGCTAAACCGAATCAGCAGCCAAGAACCATCCCCCAACCTAAACTTATACCCATCCACCGGATTGCAATCCACCACCGGCACCCCGGCAATTTCGGGCAGCGGAGCCTTTTGCAACTCTTCCAGCAAGCGAGAGCGCACCTCCATACTCGCCAGGGGCAAATCAATTCGGTCATAAGCCGCATTAAACCCTGTTTCCCCCTGCAACCGGCTGTAAATCTCCCCCAAATCCTCCCCAGATTCCACAACTGCTTCCAGCAAATACAGCGCCGACAGCAAGGCATCCCGTTCCGGAATGTGAGTCCCGTAGCCAATCCCGCCAGACTCCTCACCGCCCACCAGCACCGGCACGTCTAGCATCCGGTCTGCAATATACTTGTACCCAATCGGCGTTTCAAACACCGGCAGTCCGTACAGCGACGCCACCTTCGGAATTAAATCCGAACCGCTCACCGTCTTCACCACTTCGCCGGTCAGCAAGCGCCGTTTCGCCAAATGTTCCAGCAAAATCGGAATCAAGATTTGCGAGCTCAGGAAATTGCCGGTGCTGTCCACCGCCGCAATCCGGTCGCTATCCCCATCAAACACGAACCCCGTGGCCATACCGGCACCCAGCGCCCTCTTGTGCGCCCGCATCACCCGGAACAGCTGCGACAGGTATTTCGGCAGCGGTTCCGGAGCGCACCCACCAAACAGCGGGTCCCGCTGGCTGTGGATTTCGCGCACCGGCACCCCCAACAGCTGGCTGAGCCCGCCGGCTGCTGCTCCGTGCATCACATCCGCAAACACCGCCACTTTCCCTCCCTCTACCGCAGAGCGAATCCGCGAGATATCCACCATTCCCCGCAGCCCCTCACAGTACGATGGCCACGGATTGAATGCCTTCAGGGTTCCCGGTGTCCCAGATGCCGGTGGCTCCCCCTCCAACTTCGCTTCAATTTTCTTCGTCACCTCCGGGGAAACTGACCCGCCAAAATACCCCTTGACTTTCAACCCCAAGTATGCTGCGGGGTTGTGACTCGCCGTCATTACGATTGCGCCCAGGGCGCTATGCTGCTTAGCAGCCCAGCTGAACGCCGGTGTGGGCGCGTAAGTTTCCGACAGCAGCACATCAAAACCAGCCGCTCGCACCGCCTCCGCCGCCACAGCGGCGAACTCTTCCGCCAGAAAGCGCCGGTCATAGCCAACGATAACTGTACGGCTGGAAGTGATATCGCCATAGAGCTCCGCCAAAACTGCCGCCGCCACCGGCGCAACCAATGCCACGCGCTCAAACGTGAAATCTGCCGCAATCACGCCGCGCCAGCCATCCGTACCAAACTTAATCGGGTTAACACTCACCGGCACAGAGGTTTGTTCAACCATAAGCTAATCCGCCTATTTCAATCCCGTACATTCAGCTGAAAAAAAGATTTTCCCAGCTGTTTCCTGCAACTACTATATTGCCTCAGGCAGCTTGCTCCTGCCACCGGCGCGGCAGCCAAATTCCAGCCGACTCTAGCTCACCCCACAAAAATTAGTTTTGTGTTTTTCTTGACAAAATAGCAAGAGTGTGCTATTTTGCTTTGCGGAACAGAAGAAAGATAATGAGTGAAGATGCGATCGCCGGTGCTGTACAGCTGACAGACTGTAAAGTAGGGCCAGGTTCACCAACACCCCTTGCTTCCCAGTGATATCTTATATCCCCTTCCAGCTCAAGCTGGGAACGCTGTTCAGGAGGCTCTGCCTGCTTTCGACCACATGCAGCATTATCAGCTTAACACTATTACTTATATAGCGAGTCTAAATGATTTGGCAAAGATCCGTAGGGGCTGGTAGGGGCGGGCTTTTGTGCCACCGGCACTACAGGAATTATCCAAATGATTTATCCTCGCTATATCAACCGTAAATAAAACTTTTGTCGGGCAAATCTTACCTGCATATAATTTTCAATATTTGCGGCCTGCGATCGAGTTCTATCGAGCGAGAAAGGCTGGCGATAATTTGCGCAAAATTATGTTGTTTTGCGGAAGGGAATAAATAGCAAGACAATTATTAAAATAATAAGGTAGCATTACCATTGAAAGTCGGCAGAGCCTCTGGAACAGCGCTCCCAGCTTGATCTGGGAGCGAGGGAAAAGCGGCAAATTATTAAGCCAAGTTAACTGAGTTTCCTAGAGCGCCAGCCAATTGGGGAAGTTTCTCCTATAATAGGGTTGAGTGGGCGAACTTTACAAAATACTGGACAGCCCGCCAAGTTGCTGGCCACACCTAGCCCGCTCGATTCTGCTGTAAGCTGGGTATATTCACCTTTTTATTGTTATTGGAGCCGCAAATCGGATATGGCAAACCTGATTGGAAATGCGAACAGTAACGCCTTCTCAGGGACTGCGGAAGCTGATCAAATGTATGGGCTGGAAGGAGACGATACGCTTTTCGGTCTTCCAGGGAATGATTTGTTATATGGCAACGCTGGCAAAGATCAGCTGTTCGGCGATGCCAACAACGACACAGTAGCGGGCGGTGTGGGGGATGACAGCGTGTTTGGGGGAGATGGGGAGGACGCCCTCTATGGAAATATAGGGAATGACCAGCTATTCGGCAATGCCGGCTTCGATCAACTGTTCGGGGGAGACGGCAATGACACTTTGTGGGGCGGTCGAGATAATGACAAGCTTTTGGGTGAGGCCGGTGAAGACACCCTCTATGGAGATGCGGGTGAAGACGAGTTATTTGGCAATGAAGGAATTGATCGACTGTTTGGGGGGAATGGCAACGACACGCTGCGGGGCGGGCGCGAAGCGGACAGCCTGTTTGGGGAAGCGGATAATGACGTTTTATTTGGAGATAAAGGAGATGACATTGTTAATGGCAACAGGGGCAATGATTCACTGTTTGGGGGAGAGGGCAACGACTCGATACGGGGTGGTAACGGCGATGACACGCTGATTGGGAACGATGGTGATGACTATCTCTTGGGTGAGTTTGGTTCAGATACCGTGATTGGCGGTGCCGGTACAGATACATTTGTGCTGTCAGTGGCTACCGGCCCGGATTTTATCATAGACTACTTGGATCAGTCAGACTATATTGGCTTAGGAGATGGATTGACTTTCGACCAGATACAGATAGAGCAAGGCTTTAATTTGGTGGAAGAGAACTTATTGAGCCGGTTTACCATCATTAACGGCCCTGATGGCAAGCTGCTGGCCATACTGGCGAATATTTCCGATCCGAGTCTCCTGACTGAAAAGGATTTTAAGATCATTGGTGACACCGGCTTGGGTTCAGAAGGATTGCCCACTGACACTCTCGTCGGTGGTGGCGATACTGTAGTGGGCGGGAGTGACACGTCGGGCCAAACTACACTCTAGCTCTGCAGTGGCGTTTGCCCTCCAGGGTCTGCCGGCGTAATATTATATCACGTCCGCTTGTGCCGGTGGGCAATTAGAATTGAGGCCAAGGGCGACAGCCATTAATCTCCGGCACAATGTTAAGTTAGGCATTAACCGGATTTGAGACAAGAGGCTGAGGCGTGGGCGGAAAACTGATTGTATTTGAAGGGGTGGAAGGATGTGGCAAAACCACCCAGCTAAACAGATTGCAGCAGTGGCTGCTACCGCTGCCGGTGGCGGGAACCAGGCAGCCCGGGGGCACGGAACTGGGCCTGCGGCTGCGCCAGCTGCTCTTGCATGAGGGTGCCGGCTGCCAGATTCAGGAGCGGGCAGAATTATTCTTGTACGCTGCAGACCGAGTCCAGCACGTTGAGGAGTTCCTCAAACCCCAACTAGCTGCCGGTGCGATTGTTTTGTGCGATCGCTACACGGATTCGACTGTAGCTTACCAAGGTTACGGACGGGGGCTGGATCTGACAACCGTCGAACAGCTCAACCAAATCGCTACCGGCGGGCTGGAAAGCGATTTGACCCTGTGGTTAGATGTGGATGTGGGGGTCGGTTTGGCCAGAACGCGCCGGCGGGGCGCTGCTGACCGCATGGAACAAGCGGATTTGGCCTTCCACCGGCGCGTGCGAGAAGGTTACGCTGCTCTGGCTTTAGCCCACCCCGAGCGGATTGTGCGAGTGGATGCCAGTCTCAGTGAAGATCAGGTCGCGGAGCAGATTCAGACAATTGTCCGTCAATATCTGGCATGTTAGGGGTTAAGGGTTTAGGGGTTAGGTTTTAGGGGTTTAGGGGTTAGGGGTTAGGGCCCAATGCCCCACGCCCCATGCGATGATGCCCAATGCCCCGTACAAGCCGCCGCCCCGTACAAGCCGCCGCCCCGTACAAGCCGCCGCCCCGTACAAGCCGCCGCCGCCCCGTACAAGCCGCCGCCCCATGCGATGATGCCCCATGCCCCATATATAATTAATCAAACGTAAATTAGATGAATTTTTTTGCGGAACTGATAGGGCAAGAGCGGGCGGTGGAGTTGCTGACTCAGGCAGTGGCTTTAAACCGCATCGCACCGGCATATTTGTTTGTCGGTGCTGAGGGTGTGGGGAGGAGTTTGGCGGCGAGGTGCTTTATCGAGCTGCTGTTCTGTGCCGGTGGGCCTGCCTCCCCCGCTCCCTCCCTAAAAAAGGGGGGGTTGAGGGAGCCGAGTTCTGTGCAAAATCGGGTGCGGCAGGGCAACCACCCAGATGTGCTGTGGGTGGAGCCTACCTATTTGCACCAGGGGAAGCGACTGTCTGCCAAAGAAGCGGCGGCGGCGGGGGTGAAGCGCAGGGCACCGCCGCAAATTCGACTGGAGCAGGTGCGGGAAATTGGCCTATTTCTCAGCTTGCCTCCGCTGCAAGCGCCGCGAAAAGTCGTGGCCATCGAGCGGGCGGAAACGATGGCGGAGGCGGCGGCGAATGGATTGCTCAAAACTCTAGAAGAACCGGGGAATGCGACGCTAATTTTAATGGCCCCCAGTGCCGAGTCCTTGCTGCCGACACTGGTATCCCGCTGTCAGCGAATTCCCTTCTATCGTCTGACGCCAGAGATGATGGCCCAGGTGTTGCGGCGAGCGGGTGGCGAGGAAATTGTGGCTAATGAGCCGGTGATGGCCATTGCCCAGGGGAGTCCCGGAGAGGCGATTGCCGCAATGCAGCAGCTGCAAACCATTCCCCAGGAACTGCTGCAAAAGGTTCGGCAAATGCCGCGCTCGCTCCGACCAGCTCTGGAACTGGCCAGAGAGATTGACAAAACCCTGGATACGGAAGCGCAGCTGTGGTTGGTGGAATACCTGCAGCACTGCTACTGGCAGCAGCAACAAAAGACAAAGGCGACTAATAAATTGCCTATAGAGCAATTGGAGCTGGCGCGTCAATACTTGCTGAGTTATGCCCAGCCGCGATTAGTCTGGGAATGCACACTGATGGCCATGTGTCAGGGGAAGGGGTGAGGGGTGAGGGGTGAGGGGTGAGGGGTGAGGGGTGAGGGGTTAGAGGTTTTCCCTTGTTTTTTCGTTCCATCGTTACGGATCTGCTGTCTGGGAACTAGAAGAGCGACGCCAACGCTGATTTGTTTGTGTTCCCTTGTTGCGGGGCTTTGCCTGGGAACAAAAATCTGCCTAATTGGCTCTACCTAATTTATTCGTTTGCTAGGGAAAACGGGTTGATTCAGATTCTTTGTTGTGGCTGAAAGATTTCGGGTGAGTCGGCCACTAGAAGGTGTTGGCGAGTTTATCTAGGCTGGAATAAAGTCCCACGTTCCAGCGCTTCACCTGCGAGCAAAAGCTCACCTGGAAACAAACCCTTAAATTTAATCAGAGTATAATCTCTCTAATAGCGGTTGATATTGCTATTCGGTAATTTCACCGCTCAACTCAACAACTCTGCGCACCGGAATCCGTTTCGTCGGTTCAGAGGTGCGCCCGTAAGGAGGTTCTTGTGAAACAACTTTACATTGCTTTTTGTGCGGCAACTTTATGGGGGCTGTGCGCTCCCGCCTACGCCACCACCTATGTTAATCCGAGTGGCAGCACTTCTTTGGTGCTGGCAGAAAACAATAGCAACGCCGGTGGTTTTTATTTTACAACTTCTGGCGGTCATTTTGTGGCAGGCAATATTACTGTGACGCGGCGAGACGGAACGCCTGGATCTTACTACTACTACGGGACATTTCGCGACCGAACAATGGGAGCCGGTTCGCCAATTAGCTGCTCCGGGGATATTACCATCGTTAGGCGGGCTGTGGGGCGGAGTGCTACACTGGGAGCTGAGGTGACTTGGAAAGTCAAAGGAGGAGAAAATTGCCCCTCTGTCGGTAAAACTGTTAAAGTAAGTTTAACAGAACCGCTGCCCCGCCCGGACGCTAAAGGAGATTACACCCCCCAGAATGCCGATACTTGGATGACGGAAACTTCTGGCAACAGCACTTGGCCTTTGTGGCGTGTCACTTCGTCTGACGGAGAGCTCAACTGCCGGCAAACGCCCAATGGAACGATTAAATATGTGTACCGCGCTCAAGATCCGGTGGAGATAGACCCGCGTCAAGTCAAGGCGATTGAGTTTTCTGGCGTATCTCCTTGGATGCGGACGAATAAAAACTGCTATGTCCGGGCTAATTCCAGCTATATTGCTCCAGTTTCTCTGCCCTACTAATCGTAAATGACGGTTAATTCCCATGTGGCATTCTAGCCGCAGGGGCTGTGGCCAGAGGTGACTGTTACAGATTGTTGCAGGCTTCCAAAGAACACCAAACCTGCTCCCTATTTCAGTGTAACTGGTGTATAATTGTCAGGGAGTTTAGCTGCCAATCTATCAATGAGCGACGATTTTGTGTTTTTGCTAGCCGGCTCCGGCATCCTGATTCTTTATCTCGTCTTTTCGGCGATGACGGAGATGGGCACGAAATGGCCGTGGCGAAAATAAGCCGGTCGCTGACTGCACCGGTCACTTTTTTTGTGTGGTGAAAACGCGAAACATAACTAAGACTGTCAAGCCTAGATAGCCAAAGACGACTAACCAGTCCAGCCAATTCCCAGAAGTTGGGGTCAGTGTGTCCATGCTTTTAAGTTGGGAGAGGTTGAGAAAAAATATAGCACTAGCCACATTGCTGAGGAGAGCCGCAACGCCCTGGGGCTGTCCCCATCTCCGGTAGTGAGAAGTTTCTGGCCATGTCCATTCCAGATCGCTCGATTGCTACAGTCAAGAAGGTCAAGTTCCTCGACCGGCAGCTGGACTTGAAAGGGGTGCGCTCAGGCGGGCTGGCGCGAGCAACAGGGGGCAAGGCAATGGCCATCGCCCGGTTGGGGAATCGCCTGCCCCTGGACAGGAAGTGCCTGTGGCCACCGGCGCGGCTCAGTGGGCCGGGGAGGCGAAGTGTAAATTTTTGTTAATCTGAAGCAGCACGGCGAGGAGGGAGTGCTAGGATAACAGTGTAGGCTCTCTTTGCTACCGCCATGCTAGGTCGGTGGCTCAGGTGGCCCAAAAAAAAAGCACAGCCAAAACTGCTGTGCAATCTAAATCTTTTAAATCTTTGAGGTTTTATTATGACACAGAAAAAAAATTCTGCCAAACAAAATTCCAGCTCCAATGGCCAAGGTCGCTTTAATTACGGCAGCAGCCTGAGTCAGGAGCAAATCGCACAGGCCAAGGCCACGGCCAAAAAGGGACACCGGACACTGAATACGGTGAACAAGAAACTGATGAACTGGGGCTCTGAGTTGCTCAAGCAGCAGGAGTCCCTGGGTAGCCGCTTTAAGCACTGGCTGGCTTACCACTTTCAGCAGGAGGTCAAAGAAGCCCAGCGGGCAATGACGATCGCCCAGTTGGGGAATCGCCTGCCGGATTACACGGACCAGATGCTGGGATGGAGCAGCTCGGCTCTGGTAGCTTTGAGCAAACTCGACGACAAGGCAGTGGTGCGGGTGCTGACATCAGACAAGAAGTGGACAGTGAAGGAGATTAAGGAAGAGGAGCGGCGTCTGCAGACACAGGAGCTCGCTCCAGAGGCGCTGGCCACGGAAAAGGACTGGAAGCTGCTGATGTGGGACAAGTACGCTCTCACAGAGAGCGACAGAGAGAACCTGCGGGAGTGCGCGAAAAATTTGGCGCGACTGGATGCCGGTGAGGGAGAGACGGAAGTTGAAGTCAAGGTGGGCCACATTCTAGCGCTGGTGGAGGCCCACAAAGAGGTTCTGCTGCCTGTGATTTCGCACCGGCGGATGGGCAAATCGGGAGTTGCGCCAATTTCGATGATAGATTACGGCGATATGATGCGGACGCAGCAGCTGCATCTGCAGGCGATCAGGGATCTCAAAGAACAGAACTCGAAGCTGCTGGAGGCGGACAAGGAGCGGGATCAGAAGTCGCTGGAGTGGGCGCGGAAGGAAGTGGAGATATCATGGCAGCGGAAAATGGCATTAGTGCAGGCGCAGTTGCGGCAAATGGAAGAGGAGCGGAACCAGCTAGCTCTGGAGAAGGAAGCGCTGGCAGCGGAAATTGCTTGTCTGAAAGAGATCGCTACGACAGGGGTTCCGCAGAAGAGGGAAAGTGGGGCTGATCTGGAGGGGGCTGTGGTAATGTCGGCGATGGCAGAGGAGGAGCGTCAGTTACTTGTGGCCCAACTTCAGCGCTCGGAGGAGGAGAAGGAGTTGCTGATTGGGGAGAAGGAAGCGCTGGTAGCGGAAATTGCTTCTCTGAAAGCGAGTGCTGGCACTGGTTCGGATTCTGATGCCGGTGCGGATCAAACGATGGAGGCAGATCCGCAAGAAGTAAAGGAGGTGACGGCTTGTTTCGAGACGGTGTTTGGATCTCAAGCGGTGAGAAAGCTGCATGTGGTTGAAGTTCTCTCATCGCTGGAAAAACCTGTTCTGGAAATGCTGCAGCTGTTGGTAGAGGGTTTGCGCCGGTATGCTAAATTTAAACAGCCGTATGGCAACGGCAATGTCCGACAAAAAGCTCCTGAATTTGAAGATGATTTTGGTTTTGTGGAGTCCCAGATCCCGGAAAACTGGGAGCCGGCGTGAGGCATAAGGCAGCGCATGGGGCTTGGCGGATCGTGGAAGACTGACAGCCATGCCCTATGCCCTATGCCCTATACGCTATGCCCTATACCGAATAACGCGACCTGAATCATGCAAGTGAGGAAGCGCCGCTGCCTCAGTTAACTGAGAGCAGCGGGCTTTCCCATCCCGGTTTGGGGGGATGGTAGGGCGCGGGGAGGATGGAGGGGCATATGCCGGTAATTTGGTAGTTTTACTTTAAGTTGACTGCAATGGGGAGAAATGCGC